>CASDUM010000028.1 GCA_949283985.1 uncultured Mycoplasmataceae bacterium
ATGAATCAAAATAACAGTGACTATAAATAGAAATATCCGTAACTAATTTACAATTACTATTTTTATATGATGATGGTCAATGATGAGATAGATTAAAATAATAATTAAAAACACCTGAATCTGTATTGGTAAATTTAAAATATTTGCTTATATTTTCTAGGCAATAAGATTCAGTAGTACCATTGTGAGAAAAATTATATACATTTCTTCCCATTAGTTGATCAACTAATGCCACTGTATCCATTGTTGTTATATTTATTTGTTTTTTATTTTTAAGATCTTCTTCTAATTTATATAGTTCACCTGCAGATGGAGTAAAATCCTTCCTATAATAAGGGCATTATTTAATTTTATATTAGTAAAATTTTCATTTATACATATATTAAATAAATTAGAAAAAGATTCTAAATAAAAATCATCATATGTCATATTTTGAGTATTTACTGGCTGGTCATTAATTAAACCTTTGTTTGCACACCAAAATTCTTAAAGTATGGATCATATAAATGACCAGAATATATAGCTAGATTACTATAAACAGTTAGACATGCGGTTGTTAATACGTTAAAGAAAGAAGTAAATTCAGGAAACATCTTAATAAATGAATTTTCACCATTAACTACTTCATCATATTTCATCATAATATTTCAATATATAGCAGGTATTGTGTCAAAATATAATATAAATGTATTTGGTTGAGTATTCGAGAAAGTTAAATATTCATTTATATTTTTTTAATGGATATTTCGAATAGAACGGCTAATACATATAGCTAACAGCTGCTACTGGAACTACAATTGGCAAAAACAATATTGACGTAATTAATGAAGCTTTTTCATATTTAGATATATATCTAAAACCTCAAAACGATATTATTCATTTTGAATTTTTAAATTTTGAATTATATTGTTTGTTATAGATTAATCATAAATATATAACAAATAAAAAAGGTAGCAAAAGGTAAAAAATAACAATAAAAAATTTTAATATAAAATCAATTACTACTTTTTTCTTTTCATATATTATTTTTTGCTTGAAATAATAATTCCCTTTTCCAAAGGTGAATCAAGATATATAAAAACAAAAAATAAAGTTTAATATCATTAATCCTATCGCTGTAAAACCAAATGATTCAAGTAAAATTAAAATTACATTTTGTCCTACACTTATCATTTCTTGTGTTATTTGTTGAACAAACAATCTTTCTGGAAATGGTTTTTTAAAAAAATAAATGAATACAAATGTAATTAACAATAAAACAATCGTCCATGAAATAATTGTGTTAGAAAGAAGTAAGATAAAATTCTTCTTTTTTAAATTGTTATTTTTATTCTCTTTCATAAAACTCTCTTATATATTCATAAACTCCATCATTATTACAATCGGCAATTGTTTTTGATGCTATTTTTTTAACATCATCAGTAGCATTACCCATTGCTATTCCGTTCTTATAGTAGGATATCATTTCAATATCATTAGATGAATCACCAAAAACATAAACGTTATCACTATCAATATTTAACTCTTTTCTTAGTTCTTCAATTGCAGTTGCTTTATTACAATTATTGTTTTTAAGATCTAAAAAAACATCAGATACAATTTGAGTAGAAAATGAATTGTTAATTTTAGATATTTCATTTTTTGAATCATCATATATTTTTGAAATGATTTCTGGTTCTGCTTTAATAGCTAAATGAATGATTTTGTTGTAAACAACATCTTTTTCAAAATCCTTTGTATACATTATGTTACTTGCAGATAAATCACCTCTTACCCAAAAGACGTTGTCTTTTGGTATATCATTATAAACATCATTACCAAAATAATATCTTAGTTCCTTGTCTGCAAATTTTATTAATAATAGTCTTTTTATTTCTTTGGCTAAATTTACAAAATATTCTGTTATTTCTTTTGGTATTGTTGTATTTTCTTTTTGTATATTATTTTTTATATCAAATGTTGATCCACCAGATGAACTAATAACATAAGAATCTAAATTTAATTTTTCTATTACTTTTTTTGTTCTTTCATAAGAGCTTCCAGTTGCTATTATTGGGACATCTCCATTTTCTTTTATAATTCTTATAGCTTCTACTACTTTATCAGAAATATATTCATTATCTTGAATTAGTGTCCCATCTAAATCAAAAGCAAAAAGTTTTCTTTTATTACTACAAATTTTAATGTTGTAGAAATCTGATATGAAATCAGCAACTCCATCATCTTCACATTTACCTATTACTTTAGAAGCAATTGAAAGAACTTCTTTTGTAGAATTTCCCATTGCAATACTATTTTTAAATAATGTCATCATTTCAATATCATTATTTGAATCACCAACAACATAAACATTATCTTTATCAACATTTTCAAGTTCAGCAATTTTTTCTATAGCAGTTCCTTTATTCCATTTTTTACTTGCAATTTCTAGATACACGTCTGAAACAATTATTGCTGTTAAATCATGATCTATTTCTTCAATGTCTTTTTTAACTTGATTGAATATTGATAATATTAATTCAGGCTCTGCTTTCATTGAAACTTGTAATATTTCATTCAAATTTACATCATTGTAAAAATTACTAATTCTGTTATATACTGGATTTAAAGTCCCCCCTTTTTTTCAAAAAAGAGAATCTAAATTTATATCTGTTTTTGGATCTGTACCAAAATAATATTTAATTGCATTATTTTTTGTTTTTATATTGAACTGTCTTTTGTGTTTTGAACATAATTCAAAAAAATAATTAACTATTTTTAATGGTACTAATGATAATATTTTTGTTTTATTATTTTTTAAACCTGTAAACATTGTTCCAGACGAGGAAATTAAATATGTATCTAAATCCAACTGTTCCGCTATTTTAATGGACTGTGAATAAGATCTACCAGTTGATAAAATAGGAATATCACCTTTTTCCTTAATTAAATTAATAGCTTGTTTTGTTCTTTCATTAATTTTATTATGACCTTCAGGCATTAAAGTTCCGTCAATATCAAATGCAAATATTTTTTTCATAATACCTCTTTTACAACAATATTATTATATGTAGATTATCAATTAAAATTCAAAAAGGTTAATGTATTCCATTATTTTTTAATATTTCTCTAATAAAAGTTTTAATTTTTGCTTTTTTAAAAATTTTTTGTAAGAATTCCATAAATTTCTCTTTTTAAATATATGGAGGGTAAAATAATGGATAAAAAAGAAAATAAAAATGCAGAAGAGCAAATTTCGAAAAACAAATTTATGAATTGTATTAAATCTTCTACTTGAATTAGTGGAACAATGAGTTACATTAAAGATAATGATAATAAATCATTTCATATTTTTTTAGGAGAAGAAATGGCTAAAATAGATAATATAAGTTTAATTTTGAAAAAATTAAAAACAATCAATACAAGACTAGATGGTATTGATACTAGACTAGGCAACTTTGAAAAAGATGTTTCTGAACTTAAAGATGATATGTCTATTCTAAAAAGAGAAGCCACTAAACACAGTTGAGATCTTTCTCCCAATAAGTAATTGAAAACACATCATTGAACTTGGTGTGTTTTTTTTGTTAACATTACTTATTTTTAAAATCCTCAATTTTAGTATTTTTCTTTATTGAAACAGCTTTATTAATATCTATAAATTTAATTTTATTGTTAACAATGGTTGTTGCAAAACCTTGAAAACCTTCTAAATAATGTTTTATAGTTGATTTTATTATTAATGAAGCCAAGCATAAATCTATAGCCGTTGGCGTTTTGCACCACGTTGTGAAAAAGTTAAAATATTAAGTCTTATTTTTTCATTTATTTTACTAGATATATAATCCGTAACTTCTTTAAGACTTGGTTTGCCATCTACACCATATATTTTTTCAGTTACCAATATAATAATCCCGCCTTTGTTAATTTTTCTTAATTCTTTAATTTTTTTAAGAAAGTCTTCTTGTTTTAAAAAAATTTCTTGGTTTATTAATTATTAAACAAATAAAACTTGTTGACTTTTCATAATATCGGTTCATTGTATATTAATTATTAAAGCTGTTTTTTAATACTAAATCAAGTAAGAAATTTACAAAAATCTAAGGTTTCTTCAAAGAAGTTCAAAAAAGTTCATAAAAAGTCCTAAATTTGTCCAAAATCCATAATTTTGTATAAAAATTCCTTTTATATAAGTAGGGGATAAATTGTCTTGTTAATAATTTTCCTCAAAAATATATTAACGAAAGTGGTATAAAAATGGACTTTAAAAGTATTAATCTAAATAATTTTCAAGCTTTATCTAAAGATGAATTTGCAAATATTACTAAGAATTATTCTTGATATCAAGTAATTCTAGCATACAATAAGAGTAATGAATTATTTGCAATTATTCATCTAGGATAAAAAGTGAAGAAAAAATCTACAAATCAAATTAATCTTAGAAAGACTAGATAATATTGAAAACGATGATAAGGCTCTTAAATTAGAAGTCAAGAATCACGGCTGAAATATAAAATAGACCATTATTAAATAGAGATGGTTACATAGTTTATATTTACAACTAGATATTTTTTTTATATTTTATATTGATTTTGCAATATATAAATCTATAATATAAGTGAAGGAGTAAGTATGAAAGATAGAAATATAACTAAAAGAGAATTTGATTTTGAATATAAAAATTCAAATTGAAATAGTTGTAAAGTTGTAATTAATGATGATAAAACAAAAACATATACTATTATACTAAGTAAAGATGAACCGAATATCAAAAAATAATATAACTTTAGAAAAGTTTTATAATTTTTTTTTATTGATTTTGTTGGCAAAATACTAGAATCAAAACATGAAATAAATTTAAGATTTGATAATATTGAAAACGATGTTAGAGATCTTAAAAAATGTTTATTAGCTTAAAACTAAAGTCAATAATATTGAATCTAAAACCAAAAAACATTGATGAAACATATAACAATTAATTAAAAATACATTCCTTGTTCAAATATATGGAATGTATTTTTTTATATTTTTATTTTGTAATAAATGTGTTGATTTAGATTATTTTAAATTAAATTCAACATTAAATTTTTCTAAAAGAAATGATACAATTTTTTGTTCAAGAATCATATGTTTTAATCTTTCATTATTGGAATCATTGAAAAAATCTTTTATTTGCGGAGGAGCTAACTCCTTTTCTTTTTTAAGGGTTTCTTCAAACTCTTTTTCAGATATTGTAATGTTATTTTGGTTAGCTATATATTCAAAAATTAATGATTTCATTATAATTTTTTGTGCAATTTTAGTTGCCGTTTCTTTAGAAATTGATGAAGATTTATATTCATTCATAACATTGTTTGTTATTTCTTCTAATTCAGAAGATGAAATTTGAAAAGTAAATTGTAATGAAAGATAATTCATAATTTGTTCAAAAGCATTTTCTCTTAAAATTCTTTTTTTTACTTCTTCTCTTAATTCACCTAAAGTAATTTTATCTGGTAGTGTTCTTAATAAAATTTTTTCAATGTTTTCAATATTAATTTGTTGACTTTCTAATTTATTAACAATTATTTTTTTTGAATAATCTATTGAATTTTTGACTTCTAATTTTGATTTCATTTTTTATTCCTTAATAATATATGTTAAAGCTACTTTAATATTACCTTTAATTTTAAATGGAACTTTGCTTCTTATAATTGCAGAAATACCTCTTTTTAATTTGATATTATTATTTAGTGTTCCTTCACCATCTAAAACGACTAATTCAATTCAATATACATCTTTATAGAAAAAGTTTTTTCAATTAGATATATCATAAATTTCAGTTGTGAAAAATTTTGATGAAACCATGATATTATTTTGAACACTTGTTATTTTGCAATCATGATCAAAGTTGATAACATTAAGAGAATCTTCAATGTGTAATTCTCTTTTATTTCCATTATCATCTACTCTATCATAATCATATAATCTGAATGTTAAATCAGATGATTGTTGAATTTCAAATAATAAAGTATTTTTTTTAATTGCGTGTACTATTCCTGATGGTATAAATAAGACGTCATCTTTTTTAATTGGTAAGTAGTTTAATATACTAGATCAATCATTATTATTGATTGCTTTTTTTATATCTTCTTTATTATTTGTCTTTAATCCATATACTATATCACTATCAACATTACAATCTAAAATGTATCAAGCTTCTGTTTTACCTAGCTTAGAAAACTTGTTTTTAGCATAATTATCATCAGGGTGAACCTGAACACTTAAATCATCTTTAGCATCTATTATTTTTGAAAGTAAAGGATAATCACCTTCATAATTATTAAATCATTCTTTATTATTTTTATAAAAATCATATAGATTTTTTTCTTTAATATCATCATTAATAATAAATGATGATCTATCTTCTAATGCAGATATTAAGTATGCTTCTCCAATTTTATTTGATGTTCCGTCATATCCATATGATTTTAATTTTTGACCACCTCAAATTTTTGTATCATCAAAATTTGATTTAAGTAAAATTATATCTTTCATGTATTAGCCTTTACGTTTAAAAGTAATGAATATTGGTAGTGAAATAAATGATGTTGTTAAACCAATTGGTAAAAGAACTGCGCTAGTTATAAATAAAGGCATATTTAATACAACATTTTCATAAAATGCTTTAATATCTTCTAGTGACTGTATTTCTACATAACCTGGAGGGTTTATGTCAGAAGGTAAATCATTATTATTTATTTTTTCTATCATATATTGTGCAAATCCGTAAAAATCAAATGAATACCCTTTATCACTAGCAGTTGTTTCGTCAAAACCTTTTGTTTCTTTTACTAATTCAAAATTACTTTGATATGAAAAATATCCAGAACTAATTTCTTTAGACCCATTAGAAGTTGGTATTGTAATTTTGTTAACACCAACTCCAGAAATAATAAATAATGGAGTGCTAACTAATGTTATAACACTCCCTGATATTAAAAACCCTAAAGATATTTTTAATCCTTTGTTCATGTATTATTCCTTAAATTTTTTAACAAATGAGATTAATTTTTTTGTTTTTTCTAAATCAATTTCATTATTAATAAATTTGATATTATTAGATTTCTTTTGATTATTAACAAGAATTGGTTTTAGGTAAGTAAAAGTTTCAAATGATCAATAACCATGATATCTTCCATTACCACTAGTTTTAACTCCGCCAAAAGGTAAATTATGATTAAGTATTTGACTCATAGAGTCATTAATGCAATATGACCCTGAATTTATTTTTTTAATAAATAATTCGATTGATTTTTTGCTGTTAGAATAGATGTATGCTGCTAATGGAGAAGCATCTATTAAATTTGATGCATTAATCATTTCTGATATATTTTTCATTGGACATATAAAAATAATTGGCGCAAAAACTTCTTCAGTATTTAATATGTCGTCTACAGAACATTTAATAATAGTTGGTTCAACTATTAAAGATTTTTCATCATAATTTCCGCCATAGATTATTTTATCATTATATTTAGATAAAATTTTCTTAACTCTTTCAAAATCTTGACTAGAAATAATTTTAGGAATATTGTGATTAACTAATGGATTATGATATTGAATATTAATTTCATTTATTAATTTTTGCTCAAAGTCTTTTAAGTTTTCATTATAAAGAATGTGGTTTATTGAAACGCAAGTTTGTCCAGCATTCATGAATTTTCCCCAAACTATTCTTTTATAAACGTCATCATTATAAACATTGTCAATTATACAAGGGCATTTCCCACCAAGTTCAGTAACAAACTCTATTCCTCTTTCAACTGCATTTTTTTCAATTATCTTACCAACAGATGTACTTCCAGTGAAGAAAATTAAATCCGGGTTGTAGTTATATAAATCATTATGATTTTTTAAATCTTCTTCTTTGATATAAGTTACATGAGATTTACTAAATGCTTCATCTATTATCTTGAAAATAACTTTATTTGTATTAGGTGTTTTTGGAGATGGTTTAACTAAAGAGTTATTTCCTCCACTAATAGAACCTATCAAAGGAATAAAACACAAATTTATAGGGTAATTGAAAGGAGAAATAATTAAAACTTTTCCTTTTGGTTTTCTAATTAAAAAAGATTTAGTTCCCATTACTTGGTATGTATCTTTTACTTTTATTTTTTTAGATCATTTTTTTAAGTTTTTTATGTGGTATTCTATTTCGCCAATAACTTCGGCTATTTCAGAAAGGTAAACTTCTTTTTTAGATTTATTTAAATCTAATTTAAGCGCTTGATAAATTTCTTCTTCATTCGAAAGAATTGATTCTTTAAACTTATTTAGAGATTCAATTCTTTCATTTATAGATAAAAAATATTTTTCATGCAATTTAGATATTTGATTAATCATTTTTACTCCTAATTTGTATAGTATTATTATACAATTTTTTCATTTAATAAATAAAACTAATTGTTGGTTTTATCTTTTATAAAATTTAAAGATTCAACACTAATATTTTTATCTGGTAATTCATGATGTTCTTTACATCTTGCTGTATATGATTCAAAATCTCCTAATTGCAACACTTTTGAATTAAAACTTGCTGGCTTCCCATCAATAATTTTTTGTGTACATGTACCAGGTGCTCCACATATTGAGCAAATTGCAGATAACTTAGTAACTTTTTCAGCATTTGCCATTAGTAAAGATGTCGTCTCAAATGGTAAATTTCTAAAATCACTATCAAGTCCGGAAACATAGATTATGTATCCATTAGCTTTTAATGTATCAACTACATCCAATGTTTTTTTTGGATCTAAAAATTGAACTTCATCAATAGCTATAACTCTAGGTGTATAATTTGCTTTTTTTAAATATTCATATATTTCATATGGATTACTAATTTCAATTGCGGTTCTTTTTGAACCATTTCTAGACATAATAAATTTTATTGATCTTGTATCAAACGAAGGTTTAAAAATTAAAAATTCTATATTTGCAAATTCTAATCTTTTAAGTTTTCTTAAAAGTTCTTCTGATTTACCTGAAAACATCGGTCCACAAACAACTTCTAATCAACCGATTTTTGTATTTTTTATATTGTATTCCATAATATTTCCCCTATTTATTTATTCTAAAATGACAAATATCTCCATCTTGGATAACATAATCTTTGCCTACTATTTTCATTTTTCCAAGATCTTTTATTTTTTGCTCATCCCTTATATCTTTCATATCTTCATATTTAATAATTTCAGCTCTAATAAATTTATCTCTAAAATCTGTATGAATTACACTTGCAGCGTCTGGTGCCAATGAACCTTTTTTAAAAACTCAACCTCTAACTTCTATTTTTCCATATGTAAAAAACGTTTCTAAATCTAGCATTTTATATGCTAATTTTATTAATTTATCTAATCCTGATTCTATTAGACCTAATTCACTCAAAAATATTTCTTTTTCATCATTAGATAATAAAGATATTTCATTTTCTATCCTAACAGATATAGGAATAATATTTTGTCCACTTAAATAATCATACAATTTTTTATAATGTTGGTTGTCTAAAGGATTTTTAATAGACTTTTCATCTATGTTTGCAACATAAATAACTGGTTTTGCAGTTAATAAGCAAAATGATTTTAATATTTTTTTATCATCATCTGATAAATCCATTGAAACAATTAACTTATTATTATTTAGAGTTTCAATAATTCTTTCCAAAAGTTGTAATTCTTTTTTTGCTTCTTTATCACCTGATTGAGCTTTATTTCTTATTTTTTGAATTCTTGAATTAACAATTTCTAAATCAGAATATATTAATTCTAGATTTATAATTTCTAAATCTTCAATTGGATCTACTTTATTATTAATGTGTGTTATGTCATTATCATCAAAACATCTTATAACATGACATAATGCATCAACTTCTCTAATATTTTGTAAGAATTTATTTCCTAAACCTTCACCTTTTGATGCCCCTTTAACAAGTCCAGCAATATCCACAAACTTAAAAGTTGTGTATATTTTTTTCTCAGGATTAATTATCGAAGCGAGATCATCAATTCTTTTGTCTGGAACATTAACTATTCCTACATTTGGTTCAATTGTAGCAAACGGATAATTAGCAGCCTCAACCTTTAAATTAGTTATTGTATTAAATAATGTTGATTTACCTACATTTGGTAAACCAATAATTCCTGTTGATAAATTCATTTTACACCTCTTAAATATTATACTTATTTTTTATTATTTTACTATTGACTTTTCAAAATGAAATAGTTGCAAAGCTAGAGTAAATTCGTGTAACAAATTATTATGTAAGTATAGTAAGAAAAAAGAAATAAATAGCAAAGTAAAATAACTTTAGAAAATTTTTGAAATTTATTTATTAATTTTACAAACAAAAGACAAAAATTAAATATGAAGTAATTTTGATATTAGTGTTGATAATGAGTTATAACTTTGTTTATAATAAATGTATGAATATTAAAAATAATAACCACGAATTAACTTATGAATCTATCGCAAATGATATTGAATCATACACAAAAAAATCATATTTATTAACGTTTTTAACATGATTTACATTAATAGGAACTATTTGAACTCTCTTTTCTATATTGATGATTGTAATCATATGAGATTTTACTGGGGTATTTAAATTTAGTGAAGAAAGTGGCGAGACAAATTGTTATATTGAACTAGGTGGGTTTTGAGAAATCGCATTTGTTGATAACGATACCAAAGAAATAGTTTTTAAACCTAATTCAAAGTGAGGATTAATTTTTATACCAATTATCGGTTATTTGATAACTATTATTTGTTCTATTCTAATAATTTTAATATCAGATCATAGAAGATATCAATTTAAAATTTATTATAAAAACTTCATTCATGATTATGAAACTTCAAATAGTTATATAAACATTAATAAGTCCATATTCAAATCTAATTTATTTTATTTTCATATTTCATGAATAATTTTACTAACAATTTCTTTTGTAACATGTTTAGTTCTTGCTTTAGAAAAACCAAATATAGATTTTGCTTTTAATAGTGAAGTTCCGGAAAATATATTAAAAAATTGAGATTGAACATCTAATAAACAAATAATTGAAGTCGATGGAAAAAATGCAGATTATATATACATAAATTCAACTCCTGGAGCTGCAATTATTTCGTTAATGGTTTTAGAAACATTAAGTTTATTTATTATAGTTATATGTAATTTTTTATACAAAAAAATTATTAATAAAGGAATAATGGATAGTATTGATAAAATCATTGATGAATATTTCTGTGAAGAAAATTTAGAAGAAAATATAATTTAAAAATAAAAATCCATAAACGTATCTCCAAAGATGGGTTTTTATTAAATTGTTAACAAATTATTTAATTCTTTTGAAATTTTCA
>CASDUM010000029.1 GCA_949283985.1 uncultured Mycoplasmataceae bacterium
ATTATATTTAAATTTATTTAATTATTTATTTTTAATTTTTTAAATACTTTCATAAAGTTTTTTATTTTTAAATAATTAAATCTATTTATTTTTTTCATCTAACACTAATTTAATTTCAGAAAATTTAATTCCTGCTGTTAAAAGAAACATTTTTATATTTTCTAATTTTTTATTAAGTTCATCTCTCTCTATATGATTTAAATAATAGAAATATAATGTGTCGTTGTCAATTTTTCCTGATTTTCTCATAATAACATTTTTAATATTTATATTAATATCAATTGATTTTTGATAAAAATAAACTAAATATTTGTGAATATCATCATAAGAAAATATCACATTCTCAAAATCAAAGTTTATAACTAAGTCATTACCTATTTTGTTTTTTTTATTGTTAAATTTAAAAAATATATCTGGTGAAATTAGTTGATTAAAAATTACATTAACTTTAATCAATTCACCTTCTTTGTTTATTTCAAAATCACATAAGTCGGCAATTTGATCAAATTCATTTTCAGTTAATATATTTAATTTTTTAAATAAAATTTTAAACTTATCCACATTGCCTCCTTGAATTAAAAAATAAATGATTGTATAATACTTGAAATCATAATATAAAAAACTAAAACCACCCCAATAGTATTAATAGCATTTTCGAATTTACTAGAAATTGTTTTTTTAGTAATAGATTCATAAATTGATGACGCAACTTTAAACCCATCTAAAGGTGGTATTGGTAAAATATTTAGTAGAAATAATGATAAATTTACATTCATCATTAATGCAATAAATAACGATCAATATGTTGATCAATATATGGTAGATCCATATCTTTCATTATTTCAAATAATAACATTTCATATATTAACAAAAAACGATTTTATCGAATCAAAAAAATTAGAATCTTGATTTAATATCAATTCTCATATTATAATACTTAAGGCAAAAAGTATTAAATTCACTAGTATTCCTCCTAGCGATACTAAAATTACTTTTCACTTTTTAACATCGTCTAATTTAAAATATTTGTTATTTTTATTTTCAGATAATTCACTATATTTTCTAAAACTTGAATAGAAAAAATAATTTGATATATATTTACCTTTCTCGTCTGAAACAAATATTTGTTTTACATATTCGCCTCACGACAAACGAGACATTTCAAAATTGAATTTAGGATCTGATACATAATCATTAATAATTTCTAATGAACTATTTATTAATTTATTTGAATCTGTCATCACATATGCAACTATTGGAAACAACCTTATACTATATCTAGTTTCATTTGGTTTTATGGAAATTATTTTTGGACCTATACCAATAGAAAATTCTTTTACTCTTATTTTAAATATTTTAGCAAAAATAAAGTGACCAAATTCATGGGCAGTTACTGAAACAAAAATTGCTAAAATTAAAAACAAAATGGAGATAATATTATCATTCATTATAATATTCCTATTATATATTTACTAATTTTATCATTTAATTCATATATATCTTCTATTTTGTTCACTTTTTCATTGTTGAAATTATTTAAGCATTGTTGTATTAAAGGGATTATTTGTGTGTATTTAACTTTGTTATTTTTGAATAATTCAAAAATTTTATCATTAGCAATATTAACTATTATTGGTATCAAATTATTCTTTGTTTTTAGAAATTCGTTAGCCCATTGCATTGGAATTCATTTTGATTCATCTATTTTTTCTAGTCTATATGTATTATAGATATTCATATCTTTTATTAATTTATCATTTGATTTAAAATCAAAAAGAACTTGTTGAATTGATCAAGTCATGTCTGGATGGTATAAATTTGAAATTAATGAACCATCGTTAAATTGAATGATTGCATGGATTAAAACTTCCGGATGGTAAAGCGCTTCAATTTTATCTACTTTAAAATAATAGTATGCCTCTATAATTTCGAAAAATTTATTAATCATTGTTGACGAATCAATAGATATTTTTTCTCCCATATTTCAAATTGGATGTTTGATAACATCATCAAAAGAGTAGTCTTCAAATTTTTCGCAATTATAATATTTTCCACCAGAAGCCGTAATGTATAATTTTTTTATTTTCTTTTCTTGATTATATATTAATGAATATAATGCTGTATGTTCAGAATCAACAGGAATAATTTTTACATTATTCTTTTTTGCTTCGGATAATAAAATATCTCCTCCCATTACTATTGATTCTTTATTAGCTAATGCAATATTTATTTTCTTTTTAATGCATAGCATTGTTAATTTTAATCCGGGGAAACCAATTATTGAATTTAATATTAGGTCAGGTTTTGATTTGTCAATTAAATCTTCAAAACTATTAACATTATTTATTTCATCATTGAATGGAGAAAATATAAAAACATCATTGAAATGAGATTTAATTTTCTTTGCTTTTTCTATGTTTTTATAAAAGGAAAATCCAACTAATTTTATATTGTTCATTTTTTTAATAATATTAATTGTTTGTTCACCAATAGTACCTGTTGAACCTAATATTAATAATCTCATTACTTCTCCTTTATTTGAATTTTATTATTTTTTATTAAAAGGAAATAATTGTTTTTTAATAAAAAATTTTTGTTGGATTTTTTCTCAATAAATTTTATGATATTTTTGATTTTTTCATTTGAGTTATCAATAATATTATTGTCATGTAAAAATCTATAAATAATATAGTATTTTACTCTTTTATTTTGCTTTAAAAAAAAATTTAAATCATTGTTTCATAGTGAATATTTTTTATGAATTTTTTTTCTTATAAAACTATTCTTTAAATTATATAAACGAATTTTAGTTAAGAAAAATAGATAATGAAATTTAGATCATTTCATCAATTCTTTTCTTAACCTATTTCTCTCATAAATATCTGATGAATTAGAACTATCAATTGCATACATAATATTGTTCTTTATGCAATAATTTAATAAATCATATTTAAAAAAAGATAA
>CASDUM010000030.1 GCA_949283985.1 uncultured Mycoplasmataceae bacterium
GATAAAAACCCTTTAAGAATTTTAGATGATAAAATTGATAGTGAGAAAGAGTTTGTAAAAAATGCACCATCAATTGATTTATTTTTAACTCAAGATGAAAAAGAAGAAATTAAAAATTTTAAAAATATTTTAAATGAAAATAACATTATTTTTGAATTTGACAAATGCTTAGTTAGAGGGCTTGATTACTACACGGGTATAGTTTTTGAAATAATTTCTACATCAAATGAGTTAAAAGGCCAATCAACTTTAATTGGTGGTGGTAGATATTCCAAACTATTTAGAGAAATTGGTTATAGTAGAGATGTTAATTGTTTTGGGTTTGCTACAGGAATTGAAAGAATTTTAATTGCTTTTAGAGATGAGAATGATATTGAAACATCAAAAAATTTAGATGTTTACATTGCTGATATTTCATCAAATAAAAATTACTCATTAAGATTATTATCAATTTTAAGAGAAAATAATATAAGTGCTGATTGTAATTTTTCTTTAAAAAAATTAGATAAGCATTTTAAATATGCTGAATGGTTTAAAGTAAAAAACATAATAATTATTGGAGATGAAGAAATTAAAAATAATCAAATAATTATTAAGAATCAAGAAACACATAGTCAAAATAAAATTAAAATTGATGATATTATTCAATATTTAAATAAATAGGATATAAATTATGAACACAATTATTAAATTATGTAACAAAGAAAATTTAAATCATACAATAAATGTTAATTGTTGAATCAAGAAGAAAAGAAAATTAGGCTCAATGATTTTTATGGATGTTTATGATACCTCTGGAATATTACAAGTTGTCGTTGAAGAATCAAATAAAAATTTTGACTTAATAAATTCTATTCCTAAGGAATCAGTAATATCAATTACTGGAAAATTAGTCGAAAGAAAAGATAAAAATTATAATATTCCAACAGGTGAATATGAGCTAATTGCTGATGTTATAGAAATTTACTCAAAATCAGAATTACCACCTTTTCTTATTCAAGTTGAAACGGATGCACTAGAAGAAAAAAGACTACAATATAGATATCTTGATTTAAGAAGGGAAAATGTTCATAATAATATTAAATTTAGATCAAAATTTATACATGAGATTAGAATTTTTTTACACTCAAAAGAATTTTGTGAAATTGAAACTCCAATATTATCAAAACAAACACCTGAAGGTGCTAGAGATTATCTAGTTCCAACAAGAAATAAAAATTTTTATGCTCTCCCACAATCTCCACAAATATTTAAACAACTTTTAATGGTTAGTGGATTTCAAAGATATTTCCAAATTGCTAGATGTTTTAGAGATGAAGATTTAAGAGCAGATAGACAACCAGAGTTTACACAATTAGATATGGAGTTTTCTTTTATAGATGAAGAATATATATTCAATTTTATTGAAGAAATGTGAAACCAAGTATTCAAAAAAGTATTAAATTATGATATTCCAAAAAAATTCGCAAGAATGTCATATAAAGATGCAATCGAGAGATTTGGATCTGATAAACCAGATACTAGATACGATATAGAAATATTAGATGTAAAAGAAATTTTTAAATCATCATCTTTTGATTTATTTAAAAATGCAATGAATGATGAAACATTTATTAAAGCAATTGTTTTACCTAATAAATTAATCGATAAGAAAAATTATAAAAACATTGAAAAATATGCAAAAGATAATGGTGCAAAAGGCCTAATTTGAATTAATGTTGAAAATAATAAAATCACTGAAGGTTCTGCAATAAAAATAATTAGTGAAATTGAAGCAATTGAAATTCTAAAAAAAGAATCATGCTCAACCGGTACAATTTTAATTTCAATTGATTCATATAATCAAGTTCATAAAATTCTTGGTTCCGTAAGAACATCATTAATTAATGAAATGAATTTAGAACCAAAAAATAGATTTAGTTTTCTATGAGTTATTGATTGACCGCTTTATGAATATTCAGAAGCAGACAATAGATATGTTTCAGCTCATCATCCATTTACAAGTCCATCATTAAAATGTATAGAAAGTTTTGATAAAGACAAGTTAAATGCAAAAGCAAGAGCCTATGATTTAGTTCTTAATGGATATGAAATTGGTGGTGGTTCAATTAGAATTTACGATAGAGAATTACAAAAAAGAGTATTTGCGTCATTAGGATTAAGTGAAGAAGAAATAAATAAAAAATTTGGATTTATGATTAATGCGTTTAAATATGGAGTTCCTCCACATGGTGGAATTGCATTTGGAATAGAAAGAATATTAATGATTTTACTTGAAACAGAAACGATAAGAGATGTAATTGCATTCCCGAAAAATTCAAGTGGGTATGACTTGATGCAAGATGCACCATCTAATATTGACGAGACATTATTAAAGGAATTAGGATTAAAAAAAGATGATGAAAAAAATTAATGATAATCTAGTTATTTTTCAAGACGATAGAATGGAAAATAACAGCTTCATTTTAATAAACAATAATAAATGCTTAGTAGTTGATCCTTCATGAAATGGAGAAAAAATACTAAAATATATAAATGATAATAAATTAATTTTGCAAGGTATTATTGCTACACATCTTCACTATGATCATGTTTCTGATTTAAGTTTATTTTCAGATAATTTTAATAATATTAATTTTTATTGTTCTAAAAATTCAAATGACGAAATTGCTTTTTTTGAGAAAAATAATTCAAACGGATTATTTTTCTCAAAAAATACTAATTTGAATAAATTTAATATTATTTACGTAGATGAAACAAGTGATATAGATGACTTTAATATTTCATTTATACTAACACCTGGACATTGTGAAAGTTCGATGTGTATAAAATTTAATAATGATATTATGACAGGCGATCATTTGTTTATATATGATATTGGAAGAACAAATTTACTTTTTAGTAATCACATGAAAATGATATCATCAATTAAAAAAATAGTAAACGAACTAGATAAATTTAATCTTGCTTTATTAATTTTTCCGGGGCATGGAGAATGATCGAATTGAGAATTTGTTAAAAATAATAATTTATATATTAAAAAATACATGGAGTAATTATGAACGATTTTGAAAAAATTAAATTTGCTTTACTTTCAAAAGGCATGAGTGAAAAAGAAGCAGAGAAAGAGGCAAAAAAATTAGTTTTAGATGGTGTTACATTTGAACAAATTATAAAGGAATTTGTTAAAAAAGCTGATGCAGATCCATCTACAATTAATAGTAACAATTGTTCTGATGGTAAATGTTGTGCATCGGAAGTAAATTGAAAAAAATAATAACAATAGTTATAAA
>CASDUM010000031.1 GCA_949283985.1 uncultured Mycoplasmataceae bacterium
ATAAAGTAGATCAAAAGTATTGCTAGTTAGTAAGACTTGGTTACTATTCGTATGATATTTGCATCAAAATTAAAAAATAAAAAGGTATAATTACCTCTTTAATTATATACCTTTTTTTAAATATTATATGCATAAATTTATTATTTCTTTTCTTTGATTCTAGTAGCTTTACCTGTTCTTTTTCTCATGTAAGAAATATAAGCTCTTCTAACTTTTCCTTTTCTAATTAGTTCAATTTTTTCTACAAGCGGAGAATGAATTTGTACCATTTCCTCAACTCAAATACCATTAGATTCTTTTCTCACTATAAAAGTTTCAGATAAACCTTTACCTCTTCTTCTTAAACAAACACCTTCAAATTTTTGTACTCTAGTCTTATTACCTTCTTGAATAATATTGTAAACTGCAACTGTATCACCAGGTCCGAAATTAGGTACATCTTTTTTCATTTGTTTAGATTCAATAGAAGAAATAATTTCTTGTCTATTTATTTTATTAATACCTTTCATTTTAATTTCCTTTCTTTTCTAAATACTTTTCATATAAATCAGGTCTATTTATTTTTGTCTTTATTTCTCTCTGACGTAGACGATATTCATTTATCTCTTTGTGATTCCCTGAAAGAAGAACTTTTGGAACTGCATATCCTTCAAATACTTCTGGTTTTGTATAGACTGGATAATCCAATAAATAATCATTAAATGATTCAACTTCTAGACTATCTTTATTGATTGAACCAGGTAATAGTCTTAAAACAGAATCTAAAACAACTAATGCAGCAGCTTCTCCACCTGTTAAAACAAAATCTCCAATTGATAGCTGTAAATCAATATAATTTAAAATTCTTTCATCAATTCCTTCGTAATGACCACATATTAAAATTAAATGTTCCATTTTTGAGAATTTTTTTGCCATTTCTTGATTATATTTTTTACCAGTTGGTGTTAATAAAACAACCATAGAGTTTTCTTTTTTAATCTCTTTTAAACAATTAACAATTGGTTCAATACTCATCACTAATCCAGGTCCGCCACCATAAATAGTATCATCTACTTTTCTGTGCTTATCTAATGAATAATCTCTTATATTAAGAACTTCAATATTAGCTAAATTATTATTTTTTATAATTTTAATTATTGAATGATTTGTATACTCATTAATTATGTCTGGAAATAAAGTTAAAACTGAAATTTTCATTTGCTATTTTTTAACTGAATTATTTTTTTCTTTTTTAGAAGGTTTAGATTGTTTTTTATTTTCTTTATATTCTTTTCAAACACCTTCTTTTTTAAAAATATTTAAAACCGTATCAGAAGGTTGAGCACCATTATTTAATCATTTAATAGCTAAGTCTTTTTTGATGTCTACTTTTCCCTCAATTGGTTCATATGTACCAATTAATTCAATGTAAGCACCATCTCTTCTAACTTTAGAATCAACAACAACTACTCTATAGTAAGGTAGTTTATGTCTTCCCATTCTTGTTAATCTAATTTTTACCATATATTTTCCTTTCAACTTTATTATTATATCATATTATAAAAATATGTGTTAAGTATTTTAACTTAACACATATATTATATTTTCCAATTATGATTTCTGGTTTAATATTTAAGTTTAACAACCATTCCGTAAAAATTATCAACTTTAGTTTCAAGGTTACTAAGTCTGTTATTGATACTATCAACCTTATTTTTAAGTTTTTCTAATTTCCCTGAAATTAATTGATCTAAGGAATTTATTCCTCCCTTTTCTTCTAGGTGATGTTTAATCTTTATAAAAATTAATATTTTCAAAAGTTGAATGTTTATAGTTACATTCATCTATTTTAATTAATGTAAAATTATTTTAAATATTTCAACCATGTTTTCTAGCTTCAGATTCTATATTTTCCATTCTATTTTCGATTCCATCTAATCTTGAATTCATTTTCTTTAGTTCTTCTAATATTAGGTCGTGTTTACTAATTTTTTTCTTCATTTTTTCCTCAAATAAGATAGTTACTCATCATCTTGATTTATTATTATTGTATCTTATTTTTTCCGCTAATTCAAGTGGATAATTTTAAAATGTTTAGAAATTCGTTTTTTGAAATTTCTTTTGAATTGTTATTGTTCATTTTTACTACTAAATAAGATTATAAATTATGGAGGGTTTTACACAATATTACTAAAATACCTTCCACTTATAATAAAGGGAATTTTTATAGAAAATTATGGATTTTGAACAAATTTAGGAAAAATTCAAGACTTTTTGTGAACTTTTCTTGAACTTTTTATGAACTTTTTTTGGACTTTTATCAACTAAACTAAATTCCAGTGTAATATTTTAATAAATTTAAATTCTTTAAATTTCTAAT
>CASDUM010000032.1 GCA_949283985.1 uncultured Mycoplasmataceae bacterium
ATTAAATATATTTATTAATTCTTGTTTATCTTCATAAAAATTTGATTCATTATTATTAATCAATAGAACTACTTTTAAATCAATAATAAATCTAAAAGGCTCCATTAAATCACTTGATAAGGAAAAGTAATTGTGGAAAGATTTGTGAAATATTGAAATTCTTGGATCCAAACCCTTTTTTATAATTGATCTTGTAAAATATGAACGCAAAATAGTATAACCATAATTTAGTAATGTATTAATATAATCTTCATTGTGCCTTTTGAAGTCTATTCCAAATAACGAATGTCAATACACTTTTGACGCATGACCTTCTCTGTTTGTAATATCGTACTCTTTTATATTATTTTTATTTTCTTCTAACATTTTGATAATATCAGAACTTTTATTAAAATATTTTAGTACATTTATTTGTGATATGATTTTTGATTCTATTATGCTTTTTCATAATAAAGATTTTCATTTATGATTTCATTTTAATTGTTGATCAAGAACTTTTATAGTATTGTAATTTCCAATTATTGGTACTATTAATGATGACGGATGATATTTATTGTCACAAATAATAATCAACACATTATTTTCAGTAAGTGCATTAATTAACTGAATTGTCATTTTTAATTTGTAATTATTTATTAGCAAGACATCTATGTCATTTATAGGAATAGTGATTCTTTCATTATTTTTATTTCTAAAAACTAAATTGTTTAAAAATAAATTTATTGAATCACATTCTTCAATTTCTATTATTTTTCAACCCATAAACAATAAAAAAACTCTCGCATAACCGAGAGCGTGTGCGGCATATTGCCTTATCTTGTACTAGTATCGTACTTATGTAGTCTTGCTTTCAATTTATGAAAGCAATATTATTATACACTATTTTTTAAAAAAATCATAAATATTTTTTATATTATATATATTTCCTAATTCATCTACTTCACAAAATGAATATGATTCAGATTCACTATTAATATATCAAAAATATTGAGAAGAATTATAATTTATATCATTGTTTTTTATTCATATTTTTAGTGTAGATGATAAGGGTTTTACTTCAAGCCTTCGTTCATCACCTCCACCGTTACAATAAAACAAATCCTTTGTATTATTATCTATTAAAATTTGACCGTAATTTATTTCTATGTATTTATTATTATCATAATCACTAGGATCAATACATAATTTTTCTATTTTTTGTTTTATTTTTACATCATCAATGTAAACATTTCTTATTTTATCAAATGAAAGAACTTTTTGATTTATAGGAAAACATATAAATTCTTGTTTTTTATTCATAAAAATTAAAGTCTTTAATTTTGATAAAGTATCCATTACACCATATCTCTTTGGGTTTTCAATACCTTGATGCGATTTTAGAATAATTAATTTATCGTTAACTTTTGGCTTTCCTTTTATTCAAATCTTTCTAACAATATTGTTTTTAAATGAAGGAAGTTTTAGAAATTTTGGAAATTCATATTCCTGTTCATTCATGTAAAGTTTAAAAGGATTTAATTTTGTATCTTTATTCTTATCTGTTATATTTTTGTATATTTTTTTTATATCATCATACATTTTTCTATCATTTAAATAACAAATAACATTTTTAACATCTTTAAGTTCTGCATCATCAGAAAAATATTTACTAAAGTCACTAATGTTATCATCATTAAATAAATCAAGTCTTCAATATAAATGCCCTTTATTATCACTGTCTTTATTATATTTAAATGAATATATTGTTTCATTAGAAAGACCAATATTATTTTTTGTAACTTTTTGTCTTGAGAATTTAATTTTTTTATTGTTAATAAATTCAGATAAAGCATCTCTTAATTTAATAACATTTTTGTTTATTGAACAAAAATCATTAAATGATAAAACTTCTCCTGTCTCATGATCTATTATTCTTAAAGGTTCAGAATTATCTTTTTTATATAATTTATTATTAATTTCAAACATTGAAGCTTTTTTAGCTAAATTACTAATAGCATTGTCCATTCCAAGATAACTTAATATTGTAGCATCCACAGCATGATGTATATAATCATCTCTATTTTTAATAAATACAGCTGCTCCATTATTTCCAACAAAAACATTATATCTTGCAAAATTTGTTATATTTCCATTGATTACTTTGATTTTTGTGTTCGGATATAAATTTTTATTCGCAGCAAAGAAGTTTTGGAATGTATTTAAAATACATCTTGAAGCATATCTAGTATCCGATATGTTTCTTCCAATAAAATCGCCAATATTTTCTCTTGGATCACCAATATATAATAAATTTGATATTTTTTCTTTTCGACTTAAATTTAGTTTATTAACTCTTTCTAGAAATTCGTCAAATTTACCTTTTTGACTTAATCATTGATATGGAGTGTTATTACTCTTTTCTTTATTCAAGTATTTTTTAGTTAATACTTTATTATTTCTTGAATCATCACATGATAGAGAGTAAGGAATAATGTGGTCGATATCATAATTTCCTGGATTCTTTATTATATCATTGGCATCTATATATTGTCCATCATATAAATCTACCTTATTTTGTTCATCTCACAATCTTAATTTTAATATTGTAGTGTTTGAACACTTAGATAAATCAATTGCATTTTCGCTAGTAACTTTTTTCTTTTCATCTTCATTTCTTTTTTTTGATTTATTATACATTTCTTTTTGGTTTTTAGAATTTTTTTCTCTAGCTAATTCAATTGTTATATTTTCTATTTCATAATATTTTGTATACAATTTTATTATCTTATTAACAACATTAACAGTTTGATTATAAGCTCTTCTTGTTGTAGGAGAAATGACTTCATCTTTTAATAAATCAGACGGGATATATTTTCTATTTTGAAACTGTGAATTTTCATTATTTTTAATTCTAAAGCTATTAAAGAATACCATTTGGTTA
>CASDUM010000033.1 GCA_949283985.1 uncultured Mycoplasmataceae bacterium
AAAGGATTAATATGTCTAATCAAGTTGTTAATAATTCATCGAATGACTTATCCAGTTATTTGAATACAGATTATAAAAGTGGTTTGAATGAATCAGAAGTAAAAAAAAGACAAGAAATTTTTGGATATAATGAGTTAAAAAAAGCTGAAGGTAAAAATTTCTTTCAATTATTTATTGAACAATCAGTTGAACTTTTACCTTTATTATTACTTTTTTCTTCAATAATTGCATTTGTGATAGCTGGTTTAGAACATGTTGGAACAATAGCAAATATCCCTTCGAATATAGTTATTTTACACTTTGTGCAAGCGGGTGTACTATTAGCGATAGTTCTTATTAACAGTGTTTTTGGTGCTTTTCAGGAAATGAAATCAAATGAAGCAATAGAAGCATTGCAGAAAATGTCAGTCCCAAAATCTAAAGTTTTAAGGGAGGGAAAAATTGAATTAATCGATTCTAATGAATTAACAATCGGAGATATTATTATTGTTGAAGCGGGTGATACAATTGGTGCAGATTGTAAAATCATTGAATGTAGTAATTTAAAAGTAATTGAATCAATACTAACAGGAGAATCTTTACCAATAGAAAAAACTAATCAAATACCAAAAATTTTAAATGAAAGTGTTCCTATTGGCGATAGAATAAATGAATTATTTAGTGGATGTAATGTTGTTAATGGAAGGGGTGTCGCAATAGTAACTGCAATTGGAAGTAATACTGAAATTGGTAAAATTGCTACAATCCTTTCTCAAACAGAAACAATTATGACTCCACTTCAATTAAAATTACATAAATTAGGTAAATGAATTGGAATGGTTGGTATTGTACTAACATTTATTACATTTATTTTTGCTTTATTTACTGTTGAAAGCGTTATAGATAATGGTATTGCTGCAATGGGTCCAGCTATTATACTTGCCATATCGACTGCTGTTGCAATTGTTCCTGAAGGTTTGGGTGCAGTTGTAAATGTTGTTCTAGCAATCGGTGTAAGACAAATGAGTAAGAAAAATGGTCTTATAAAAAAATTACATGCAGTTGAAACTTTGGGATCAGTTGCTGTTATATGTTCAGACAAAACTGGAACCCTTACAATGAATAAAATGACTGTTGTTAATTTGTGAACTCCAAAAGCTAAAGAAGCTGATACATTAAAAGAGTTTAAAATTAATGATGAATATAAAAAATTAATCCAATATTCTGCATTATGTACAGATTGTTCTGTTGATGAAACAGATCCAACAAAAGAAAAAATTGGAGATCCAACAGAAATTGCATTAGTAGATATTGCGTTAAATAATAAAATTTCAGTTCAAAAACTTAATAAAGAATATAAAAGATTAGCTGATATCCCTTTTGATTCTGATAGAAAGTTAATGACAACTATTCATAAAATTGATAATAAAATTATTGCAATTGTAAAGGGTGCTCCTGATATCTTAATGTCAAGATGTAAGAAAGTATCTGAATTATCAGAAGCAAAAAAAATCAACAATAAATGAAGTGATAATGCAAAAAGAGTATTAGCTGTTGGGATAAAAGTTCTAAAAGAAGTTCCAAAAAAAATAGATGATAAGAAAATTGAATCTGATTTAACTTTTATCGGGTTAATAGGAATGATTGATCCTCCTAGAGAAGAAGTTAAAATGTCAATTCAAGAATGTATTAATGCAGGTATTAAACCTGTAATGATAACTGGAGACCATTTAAATACAGCTGTTGCTATTGCAAAAGAATTAAAAATATATAAAGATGGTGATTTAGCAATTACAGGATCTGATTTAGAAAAAATGTCTGATGATGAATTATTTAATAATATACACAAATATTCTGTTTTTGCTCGTGTTTCACCTGAAAATAAAATTAGAATTGTTCAAGCATGACAATCAAAAGACCAAGTTGTATCAATGACAGGTGACGGGGTAAACGATGCTCCAGCACTTCAAGCGGCTGATATAGGTTGTGCAATGGGTATAACCGGTACCGATGTATCAAAAGGTGCTGCTGCGATGGTTTTAACGGATGATAATTTTTCAACAATTGTTGAATCAGTTAAAACTGGAAGATCAATTTATGAAAACATAAAAAGAATTGTATTATTCTTATTAAGTACTAATGTATCAGGAGTTATTATTATTCTTTTAGGAATGATTATTATGTACTTTGTTTTTGATCCTAAATATGGAGGATTAGGTGCATGTACTCCTGATTATATATCAACAATTTTACAGGGTATTCAAAATCCACAAGCAATTTCAGATCAAGTGAATGAAGTAATTAAATTTCAATCTGTCGTTTCAGCTTTATTAATATTAATAAATAACATCGTTGTTGAAATCATTCCTGGAATATTCTTGGGAATGCAAGAATATGAAGCAGACTTCATGAAGCGTAGACCAAGGAGTAAATTTGAAACAATATTTGCTGATGGTTTAATCAAAAAAATATTTATTGTTGGATTAGCATCTGGAATCGTAACTATGTGTGCATTTATATTAGGTGTTTATACTGCAATATGAACTAATGCACCTGGATTAAGGTTTTATTATGGTTCAATAGCTTCGTTTATTACAATTTCAGGATGTGGAATTGCAAAGGCTTTTTGATTATCTACTGAAAAATTATTAGTAAAATCAAAATTCCAAGATATCAAAAATATTTGCTATTCAACAGCTTATTGTGGCGCTTTGATTTTATTAGTTGTTTTAATACCACAAGTTTCTTCTTTATTTGGCGAAAGACCAGAATTATATAAAGAAGAATTCAACAATTTAACAGTTGATGAATTTAATAAATTACAAAGTGCAATTTTTAACGGGACCACATCAAGTTCAATGGTCAATGGTTATATTTGATTATCATCTTTAAGTTTCTCTTTATTATTCTTAATTTTCTTAGAGATGTACAAATTTATAGAAATGAAATTTTTTGCAAAAAAATACGAAACAAATATTTCAGAATTTAAATTAATTGAAAAACCATTACCATGATATGAAAATTACAAATGAATAAAAAAAATTGTAAAAAAAAGTAATGCATAAATAAAATATTCATATTAGTTTAATTTAGACTAATGAGAATATTTTTTAAATATCATCTAATCTTGAATTTATATCATGCTTAAATATTTCTTTAAAACTTGAAGATATCTTTTCAAAATTTTAATATAATATTTATATGAAAGATATTGATTTAAAAAAATATGAGTATTTTTACGAAATAAAAAAATCAAAATTTTATTCTTATAGTTTTCAAATTAATTCGAAAAAAGAATTTGATTTTTTATATGATTTATTAAAAAAAACACATAAAAAAGCAAGACATATATGTTATGCATATAACTATATTAATGATAATGGAATGGTTCAGTCAAAATATTATGATGATGGAGAACCAAAAGGAACTGCAGGGATTCCAATATATTCGATTATAGAAAAAAATAATTTAAATAATACAGTTATTTTTGTTGTAAGATATTTTGGTGGGATTAAACTTGGATCTGGACCATTATTAAGGTCATATATAAAATCAGCACAATTATGTATAAAAAAAGAAGCAACTATTTAATCTTGCTTCTTCTTAAATTCATACGCTTTTAAGCATTCATGCATATAACTATTAACATTTTTGAAGCCGCTTACTGTTGGAATAGGTTTGCTTCTATTCTTATTTAGTTTTGGCCTGCAAGATTTATAGGAAAAGATTTCTTTTCCTTCGTCATCCTTTCAAAAATGAAATTTGTATACCTTATTAATAGAAAACATTTTTTCTAATGGTGTATTATAATCTGTAATATTTTTCTTTGTACACTCAAATAGTTTGTTTGCGAACATTATAATTATTTTATCATCGTATATTTCTTTAACAAGGCATTTAACTACATTTTTCTTTTTCATTATTACCTCATTTTCTATTATAATATTTATATCTAGGAAATGTTTATAAAATATGAGTAATAGCACTAAAAGAACAAAACCTGAAATTGAAGAAGAAATAAATGAAGTTATTGATTCTATACGATTTTACATTGCTCAAGATGGTGGTGATCTAGAGTATGTATCATATGATGAACACACAGGAATTGTGACAATAAGAGTTCTTGGAGCATGCGTTGGATGTTCATTACTAGATTTAACATATACGGACGGTGTAGAAAAAATACTAGTTTCAGAAATCAAAGAAGTAAATGGAATAAATATTATTGAGGGAGAATAAAATGGAAAAGAATATATTAGGTAATATTATTAGTAACTTAAAAAAGATGAACTTAAAATTAGCTGTTGCAGAATCAGCTACAGGTGGATTAATTTCTTCTACTATAGTGAGTTATGAGGGTGGAGTATCAAATGTATATAATGGGTCGATTGTTACTTATAATAACGAATCAAAAATGAAGTTATTATCTGTAAAAGGTGAAACTTTAGCAAGATATGGTGCTGTTTCAAAATATACAGCCGTTGAAATGGCAATTGGAGTTAAAAAAGCATTAAATGCTGATGTAACAATTGCAATTACAGGTAATATTGGACCATCTGCAATTGAAGAAAAACCAATAGGATTAATTTATTTTGTAATTTTAGTTAATGAAATTTTTTATGAATTTGAAATGTATATTCCTAATTTAGGCAGAAATAAAAATAGAATATTAGCAACTCAAAAAGTGTTTGAGGAATTAGATAAATGTTTAGAAAATATGATTGAAGGTAATAACAGATAATCATATTTTTTATTTTAATTAATTTAATAAAAAAATTACTTAATTATTCACCCTTAAAAAATCAAAAAAGTATAGGAAAATCTATTTTTTTTTCAAAAAAGTCCAGAAAAAGTTCATAAAAAGTTCAAGAAAAGTTCACAAAAAGTTTATAAAAAGTTCAAAAAAAGTCTTGAATTTTTCCTAAATTTGTTTAAAATCCATAATTTTGTATAAAAAATTCCTTTATAATAAGCGGAGGATTAAAATGGAAAAAAATGAAAATAACGAATTAGAATTAGCCATCAAGAAGATGGAATCAAAATTTGGTAAAGGTATTTTTAAAGAAGATAACTTTACTAATTGAGATGATAATGTAATATCTACAGGTAGTTTAAACCTAGATAATGCATTAGGAATAAATGGATTGCCAAAAGGAAGAATTATTGAAATTTATGGTAATGAATCATGTGGTAAAACAACAATTGCACTACAAGCCGCAAAGGAATGTCAAAAACAAAACGGAAGAGTTGCATATATTGATGCTGAAAATGCATTAGATATTAATTATGTAAAAAGCATTGGAGTTGATCCAGAAAAAATGTTGTTAGCTCAACCTGAGTCTGGTGAACAAGCTTTTACAATCATAGATTCGTTGATTAAAACAGGTCAAATTGATTTAATCATTGTTGATTCAGTAGCTGCATTAATTCCACAAGTAGAATTAGACGGAGATGTTTTCGATCAAAACATTGGAGCTCATGCAAGATTAATGTCTAAAGGGCTGAGAATGATTCAAAACTCAATTTCTAAACATAATGTTTGTGTCGTATTCATTAATCAAATGAGAGAAAAAGTAGGTATCATGTTTGGTAATCCTGAAGTTACAACAGGTGGTAGAGCATTAAAATTTTTCTCTTCAATAAGAATGGAAGTTAGAAAATCTGAACTTATTAAAGATGGAAATGAACCTGTTGGAATTACAACAAAAGTAACAATTACAAAAAATAAAATAGGTATACCATTAAAAGTTGCTTATGTTGATATTTTCTTTGGTAAAGGTTTTGACTATACTAATGAAATAGTTAACTTTGCTATAAATTACAACATCATAAAGAAAAATGGATCGTGATTTTCATATGATGATAAGAAAATAGCTCAAGGAAAAAATCAAACATTAGAAGTTTTAACAAATAATAAAGAATTATTTGAAGAAATTAAATTAAAAACTTTATCCATGATAAATGGTAACGAATAACTATAAATATACTAAGCGTTAGAAAAATACTAATGTTTAGTATATTTTCATCAAAATATAAATGTTATTTTTTATTATCTAATAACAATATTTATTTTTTGATGTATAAATAAGAATATAATTAATTTATATTTTATATTGAAAGGTTGTAAAATGAATGATTATAAAATTTTAGTAAATGGAAAAATGATAACAAAAAAAGAAAAGTTAAATATTACTTCACCAATTAATTCCGAAATTATCGGTACTGTTCCTGCGCTTTCCAAAAATGATATTGATAAAATATACAGATCATCAGAAATTGCATTCAAAGAATGATCAGCATTAGAACCAAAATTAAGAATTAAGTATATTGAGGATATTAAAAAGAACTTAATTAAAATGAGAGATGAAATTTCTATTACAATGTGTATTGAAATTTCTAAACCTTTAAAGTCTTGTTACCAAGAATTTGATAGATCTATTGAATATATTGATTTAACAATTAAATCATACAAAGATAAATTCATGAACCCAAAAATAATAGATAAATCTATCCACAATGTAGAAGGAAAAAACGGTTTTTTTTATAGAGTTCCATTAGGGGTTGTATTAGCTATTTCTCCATTTAACTATCCAGTTAATTTATCATTAGCAAAAATTATTCCAGCTCTAATTCTTGGAAATACTGTTGTGTTTAAACCTGCTACACAAGGTTCATTAGTTGGATCGCTAATCTCAAAAGCCATATATGAAGCAAATTTACCAGCAGGTGTTTTTAATATAATTACTGGAAAAGGTTCCGAAATTGGTGATTACCTAATTGAAAATAATTTAATATCAATGATTTCATTTACAGGTGGAGTAGATGTTGGTAAAAATATAGCCAATAAAAAAAGCATGATACCTTTAGTTTTAGAACTTGGAGGTAAGGATGCAGCTATTGTATTGAAAGATGCAAACATCGTAGAATCTGCAAAAGAAATTACAAAAGGAACATTTGATTATTCTGGACAACGTTGTACTGCAATTAAACTAGTGTATCTTGAAAAATCAATCGCTGATAAATTTATAAAAGAAGTTTCAAAAAATGTATTAGAGCTTTCTATTGGTAACCCTATTGATAATCCAGATATAACACCAATGATAAATCAATCTGCAGCAAATTGAGGAAAAAAATTAATTGATGATGCAGTTAAAAAAGGTGCAAAGATTATTACAGGTGGAAATATGGATAATAATTTATTGTTTCCAACTGTATTATCAGAAATTAAGAAAAATATGTTGATATTTGATGAAGAACAATTTGCACCAATAATGCCAATTGTTATATATGAAGATATAAACGAAGTAGTTAATAGTTTTAATTCTTCAAAATATGGTTTACAAGGATCAATTTTTTCAAAAAATATTAAAAAGGCACATGAACTTGCAAAAAGATTGAATACAGGTACAATTAATATCAATAAATCATCTTCAAGAGGACCAGATATTTTTCCGTTTTTAGGTATAAAAGATTCAGGTTTTGGTGTTCAAGGTATTGACTGAGCACTAGAATCAATGTCTAGAATTAAAGGTATTATTGAAAATAATTAAGACTTACTAAAATGTTAAAAATGTTAATTTTTTCCAAGAAAAATAGCTTTTTTAATTTAGAAAAAAATAAAAAAAATTAAAATTTAAAATCATTTTTATAGTATAATGATTTTGTTATCTAACAAAGGAGTATTTGATGACAAAAAAATTAGTTTTCGATACAGATAAGCCACTTACAAAGACTCAAATTATTAAATTGATTAGTGATAATTCAAATCTTTCTGTCCCAATTATTAAAGAAATATTTGAAGATTATCAAAAGTTGCTTTATTCTGAATTGGATAGGGTAGGTGAATTTAAACTTTTAGATTTAGGTAAGTTAAAAGTTTCTTTTGTTCCTGAAAGATTTGGAACAAACCCACTTACTGGTGAGAAAACTTTATTTAAATCAAAAACAAGACTTAAATTTAGTTTTTCTAAAAACATTAAAGAATTTGCAAATTCTTTATATGTTTAATTAATGTTGAAAAGATAACTTATTGAAAAGTTATCTTTTTTATTTTCTATTACATTTTTTTAAAAATAACGAATACATATAATAGATAAGGTTGATTTTATAGACTAGACAACTTAAAAAACTCTTTTTGAACTTATATTAGATGTAGTTGACATGGTTAAATCCGTAAAAATAAAATATAAACTAGGAGATATGCTTATTACATATTTACATTAGTTTATATTTTTTTTCATTCTTCTTTAAAGTATCCAGGATTTAACTTGTTAATTCTATCATGATATAACATTCCATTTGAGTGATCAATTTCATGTTGTAAACAAATGGCAAGTAAGCCAGAAGCATTTATAATAACATCTTTATTGTTTAGTAAATCATATGCCATTACTTTTATAAATTCTTTTCTAGGTACAATTCCTTCAACATCTTCTTTTACACTTAAGCAACCTTCTCCATTTGATATATATTGAATGCTAGAAGATTCCTCAATGATTTTAGCATTAGCTAACAGATATTTATGTTCTGTTTTTCCTTCATCAAAATGAATATATATTAAGTTTTTGTTATACCCAATTTGATTAGCTGTCATTCCGATTCCATCTCTAATTTTGTATTGTAAACTTTTTCCATCATAACAAGCATCAATATATGACATCATTTTATCAATTGCTAGTTCATCTTCTTCATCTAGTGGTAATTTAACATTCTTACATGGTTTTTTTAATATTTCATTATCATCATAAAACATTCATTCCATAGTTGGTTTTAATTTATATTTCATAATTTAACTCCTAATATATTTTTTTAATTG
>CASDUM010000034.1 GCA_949283985.1 uncultured Mycoplasmataceae bacterium
ATCATCATTTAGTTCATTACCAAATGATAATTATTATGGTGGAATCTTTAAGCTAATTGCACCATATTGATATGATAGTGGTAATACTACAGAAAAAACAAACAGATGAAAGCAGTTTGCATTTGTTAATGGTAGTTATCATTCAAATTCAATTCAAACATGTGACGATAATAATTATTGACCCTCTATTTCAGATATAAATCATAGAACATGAAATTATGTTGGGGATAATTATCACTATGATGGTTGAGCAGAATGTGCTATGTATTTTGGTGTTTTTGATAACATGTTTTGATTTACAAAAACATCTTCATCAATGTCCCTTGAAGTTAAAAATATTTCTAGTATAACTCTTGATGAATTTAAAAAATTAAATACAAATCAATTAGGGAATTTCATTAAAATAAATGCAAAAAATACACCTCGTATTTGTATTGGTGTAGATTCTGGAAATAATTCAACTATAAATATTACATATGATGATTCTCAACAAAAAGTTAAAATCTCTGCAACTTCATTTAAAAGTTTTCAACCGTCTTATAGTGTTACTAATGGTGGTTTTCTTGGATATGGTGATAGACAATGAATAAAAGATAGCAAGATGACTGCAACAATTGAAATACCATATTCAAACTTCTATAAAGGTGGAACAACTATAAATTCAACCATAGCATCTAGTGGAATAAGTGCTTCTGGAGCAAATTTAGCAAATTATTCATCATATGACATAGCTCAATCATTTAAGTCGGATAGAACTCCAAGTCTAGTAGAACAATTTATTTTTGACAAAAGAAATCAAATATTCAATAGCATACCATATACTTCATCAAACTCTGCAGATGATTTTGTGTCAACCGATACAACAAGTGGGGGGGGAGTGTTTATGGAAAATTGATTAGTTCAACATCAACATCAATTACTTTTGAATTTACATTAAAAACATATTACCAAAGTGGTAATTTAGTAAGCGGATGATATCCCATTGGTAATAGTAAACACCAAGCATTCACATTAACAATTAAGAATCTTAAAAATATTGATACATCATTAAAGAAAAATCAATATAATGCAAGTGATTTTAAAATTACTTCATATGTAAGAGATATTACAAATGATAGTTTAAAAGCATATATATCAAATACAAGTAATTACAAATCATTATTATTTGATAATTTACCTAGCGATTCAACAATCAAAAATATTAGTATCACGAAAAGAACAGAAACATCAGTTACCTTTACAATTGTGATGAGTTCAGTATATAAAAATGGACAACTATCAACATCTAGTTCTTATTGTACATTTAATGGGTTAGTTATAAATGGTTTATCTAGTCCTGCTACTGCAATGAAGGAGAGCGTTAAAACAAATGGTATAGATGCAGATACAATTCTATCATCAAAAGCACCATATGAAGTAACAACTAGTGATATAAGATTATTTATATATAGAAATTATTCAAAAATATTTGACTATGCTCCAACTATACAAGAATCTGAAATAGGAGTTAATTCTTCAATTGATATTTCTAGTTCTAGTTCAATAATAACAACTTTTACTTTCCCTTCATATTCTAATGATGGTACTAATACAAAAACAAGAAAACCATACACTTTAAATATTAATAGACTATCAGTAAAAGAAACAGAACTAAAAGATAGAAATTGATCTAAAAATACTTTTAACATAAATTTGCCTACAAGAGATTTAAATAATGACAATCTAAAAAAATTTATATTACAAACTACAAATTATCAGTCAATATTATTTAATAATTTACCATCTGATTCTGTAATCAACTCAGCGAATATTACAAGTAGAACAGGTACATCAGTTACATTTGATATTGTAGTTAGTTCTGTCTATAAAAACGGAAAAAAATTAACTGAATTATCAGATTGTACTTTTAAACAATTAGTTATTGGAAATTTAGATGCCTCATCAACTTCTATGAAAGAAAATGTTAAAAGATATGGAATAAGCGCAGATGATTCCATTTCATCAAAAGCTCCATATGAATTAACAAAAGACGATATTAAATATTTTATCCTTAGAAAATATAATGAAATCTTTAACAATTCTCCAAACATATCAGAAAACCAAATAAGAGTATCTTCGTTTGATATATCTAGTGCCACTTCAGTTACTGCTAATTTCACATTTCCAACATATTCAGATAATGGATCTTCATCAACAACTGATACACCATATACATTAGTTATTAATGATTTTACTTCAAAGGAAACTTCATTAAAAGGAAGAAATTTTTCAGGAAGTGACTTTAACATAAATATTCCTCCAAGAGATATTAATAATGATAAATTAAAATCGTTTATTTTATCAACACCGAATTATCAATCTATGTTGTTTGATAATTTACCTAGTAATTCAACTATTAGTTCAATAAATGTTACAAATACAACAGGAACATCAGTTTCATTTGATATGACAGTAACATGAGTTTATAAAAATGGTAAACTAACAAACGATTCAATAGAATGTACTTTTTCTGGATTGCTAATAAATAATTTAAGTAGTCCAACAACTATAATGAAAACTGATGTTAAAAATAATGGTATAGGTGCAGACAGTTCTATTATGTCAAAAGCTCCGTATGAAGTAACAAATGATGAAGCAAAATCATTTATCTATAGAAACTATAACAATATTTTTGATAATCCTCCACCAGTAACTTTAGACGATATAAACGTTACAGGTGTTGAAGCAAGGGATTCTACATCTATTATAGTTAATTTCACATTCCCAACTTATACACAAGGTGGTATATCATCAAGTAATGAACCATATAATTTATTGATAAAGAATTTAACAGAAAAAGACACATTATTAAAAAATTCAAGTTTTCAAGCTAGTCAATTTAATATAAATTTACCACCAAGAGAGTTAAATGAAGATAAGTTAAAAAAACTAATATCAAGTACTAGGGATTATCAATATAAATTATTCAATAATTAACCAAATGACTCAACAATTAGTTCAATATTTATTGGAGACAAAACTGGAACATCAATTACTTTTGATATTGTTATGAGTTCAATATATAAAAGTGGTAAATATACAACTAATAAAGATGAATGTACATTTAGAGGCATTACAATTAATGGATTAACTAGTCCAACAACTTCAATAAAAGATTCTGTTCTATACAACGGAATAACTGCTGATGCTTTATTATCATCAAAAGCACCATATGAAGTAACAATTGATGATGCAAGATCATTCATTTTTAGAAATTATAAAAATATATTTAATAACCCACCAAATATAACATCAGAAAATGATACTGATGTAGATTCAGTTATTCCAAATAATCAAACATCAATTAATATTGTATTTAATTTTCCATCTTATTTAGATAATGGTTTAAGTTCTACACAAAATAAATCATATACAATAGTTGTTAATGGATTATCCTCAAAAGATACTTCTTTAGTCCAAAATTCATGATCAGCTAATCAATTTAATGTTAATATACCTCCAAGAGATATAACAAATGATACGTTAAAAAGCTTTATTTTAAATACTGGTGATTTTTCTACAACAATTTTCTCAAACCTTCCAAGTAATTCAACAATTAATTCAATTAATATTACTAATAGAACAGGAACGTCAGTTACTTTTAATATCGCAATGAGTTCAGTATATAAAAATGGTAGATTATCATCAAGTGTTGCTGATTGTACTTTCCAAAATTTAGTTATTACTAATATCAATCCATATAATACATCAATTAAAAATACAATTAGAGATAACGGTATTGATGCTGATTATGAACTTTCATCAAAAGCTCCATATGAAGTATCTAATAGTGATGCTAGATCATTTATATATAGAAAATATAATGAGATTTTTGATAACGCACCTATTATAAGTAATGAAAATCAAATATATATAAGTAATATTGAAGTAACTAGTAGCACATCAATATCAGTGGTATTTAATTTTCCATCATATTTATTAGATGGTTCAAACCAAACACAAAATCAATTGTACACAATTACTATTAATAATTTATCAAGTAAAGATACAAATGTAAATACTACAATAAATAATAATAATTTTAATATTGATGTTCCACCATTAGAATTAGATAATAACCAATTAAAGAAATTTATAACCGACACAACAAATTACCAGTCAATTTTATTTAATAATTTACCAAGTGGATCTACTATTAATTCAGTAAATATTACAAAGAAAACTGGAACATCTATTACTTTTGATATCGTAACTAGTTCTGTTTACAAAAATGGAAAAATATCAATTAATTATATTGATTGTACTTTTACCGGAGTAACTATTAATAACATTGATACTCCTGACACTAAGATGATCGAGAATATTAAAGTAAATGGTATCAATGCTAACTCTTCAAATTTTTCATTATCTAATAGAACGCCTGAACAAGTTACAAACTATGAAGCTCAATCTTTTATTTTTAATAACTATGAACAAATATTTGAATATCCACCAACAATAAAAAATGTAAACGATATTCAAATAGAATTAATTACCATAATTGATTCAACTTCAATATCGGTAAAATTTAAATCTCCAATATATTTAAATGATGAAATCAATTCAAATCAAACATATGAATTAAGAATAATAGGATTAACATCATCATCGTCATCTGAAGATGCATTACCATGATGAATATGATTTGCTGTTGGTGGTGGGGCGTTAGTATTAATTATAGCAATCGTATCTATTATTGCTAGTTCAAAAAGAAGTTCAAGAAATAAATCAAGAATGTCAACTGTAATGCCTCCTCCTCGTGGTTCAACAGCTAATAGATTAGGACCACCTTCTTCTCAAATGGCTATTAGACAACTCCCTAGCTCAGGTCCAATGCCAAAAAATAATAATCAAAGACCTCAAAACGGAAGACAACAACCTCCTCCTAATAGAGTATCAGCGCCAATGAAACCGCAATTCCCAGGAAGAAGTGTTAGCAACCAAAGAATGTCTCCACCAATAAATATAACAAATACTAAAACTTCATATGCGCCAAAATTAAAAAAATAAT
>CASDUM010000035.1 GCA_949283985.1 uncultured Mycoplasmataceae bacterium
CTGCTATTAAAATTTTAAAAGAAAAGGGAATCACAAAAGCTGAAAAAAAATCAGGTGCAATCGCAACTGAAGGTATTATTGATATTGAATCAAATGGTAATAAAGCATTAATAGTAGAAATTAATTCTCAAACAGATTTTGTTGCTAATAATGAAGAATTCAAAATCTTAGCTGATGAAATGAAAAAAGAAATACTTAAAAATGATGTTGTTGAAGTTACTGATGTTGAATCTTTAAAGTTATCAAATGGTGAAACTATCAAAGAAGCTTGTATATCTGCTACAGCAAAAATTGGTGAAAAAATTAATTTTAGAAGAGCTGGTATTGCTACTAAAAAAGATAACCAAACTTTTGGTTGTTATGTACACCATAATAAAAGATATGCAGCAATTGTAGTTGTTTCCGGGAATATCGATACCCAAGTTGCAAAAGATGTTGCTATGCACACAGGTGCAATGAATCCTAAATTTTTAAATGCTCAAAAAGTTGACCAAGTTTGATTAGAAGAAGAAAGACAAAGACTAATTAAACAAACAATTGAAGAAGGTAAACCACAAGAATTTGCTGAAAAAATAGTTAATGGAAGAATGAATAAATTATTAGCTGAATATTGTTTAGAAGATCAACAATTTGTGAAAGAACCAAGTATTACTATTGGTCAATACTTAAAAAATCATAATTCTAAACTTTTATTTATGAAAAGATTTGAATTAGGTGAAGGCATTGAAAAACAAGAAGTAAACTTTGCTGACGAAGTTGCTCAACAAATGAAACAATAGTGCTAAAACACTATTGTATTTTTATTAGAAAGGACATATATGAAAAAAAATGTATTATTAAAATTAAGTGGAGCTTCACTTAAAAATAATGATGATGTAATTTGTGATGAAAAAATAAATAGATTAGCACAAGAAATTTGTAAAGCATCAGATGAATATAACATTGGGATTGTTATTGGTGGCGGAAATATTTGAAGAGGAAATATTGCATCAAAAATTGGTATGAATAGAAGTGCCGCTGACGATATGGGAATGTTATCAACACTTATTAATAGTTTAGCTTTAAAATCTTCAATTCAAAAATATGGTATAGAAACAGTTGTTTATAGTTCATTCTCTATTCCTAGAATGGCTAAAGAACATAATGCAGAAGATTTTAATAAAGACTTAAATGATGGAAAAGTAGTTATTTTTGCTGGAGGGACTGGAATGCCTTTTTTCTCTACTGATACAGCTGCATCTTTATGTGCTTCTGAAATTAATGCCTCTTGTATTTTGATGGGGAAAAATAATGTTAACGGATTATATGATAAAGATCCAAATAAATTTGATGATGCTAATTTTATAAAAGAAATTACTTTTGATGAAGTTATCAAGCAAAAATTTAAAGTTGCTGATTCTACATCAATGACTATGTGTGAAGAAAATAATATTAATATAATTATTTTTGACATCGAAAAAGAAAATTCAATTTTAAATGCATTAAAAAAAGAAGGTGAATTCTCATACATCTATAAAAGAGAAGAAGATGAAAGTAATGATCAGTTAGTAGAAGATGTTGAAAATGATCGAAAAATAATAGAAACTCAAGAAAATGATGAAAATAAAAATGAAATAATTGAATCAAAAGACACATACAATGATGATGAAATAAATTCTAAATTAGAAGCAATTTTAAAGAGAAATAAAGAAGAGCTAGAAAAAATTAAAAATATTAAATAAGGAAATTAATATGGAATGAAAAGTTTACGAAAGTTTATTTAATGAAGAAGCAAATAAAAAAATTGAATGAGTTGAATCTGAATTTAATAAAGTAAGAACAGGAAGAGCAAATCCTTCAATTTTTGATTCAATAAGAGTTAATTATTATGATACACCATCAAGGTTAATTGAATTTTCTAATATCTCTGTTACAGATGCAAGAACTATCATTATTAAACCTTATGAAAAAAATATGATTAATGAAATAGTTGCAGCGATTACAAAAGCTAATTTAGGTTTTAATCCTTTAGTTGATGCTGATTGTGTAAGAATAAATTTTCCAGCACCAACAGAAGAAACTAGAAAATTATCAGTGAAAAAAATAAAAGAAACTTTAGAAGCTGGTAAAGTTCAAATTAGAAATGTAAGAAAAGAAATTATGGATAAGTTAAAAATAGATGATGAATTAAGAGAAGATGAATTAAAAACTTTTGAAAAAAAAGTTGATGATTTAACAAAGAAATTTAATTCAAATCTTGATGAAATTTTTGCAAAAAAAGAAAAGGAATTAATGACTATCTAATGAATATAATAAATCACATTTCATTTATAATGGATGGAAATGGTAGATGAGCGAAGCAAAAAAATAAAAGCAGGATTCATGGACATGCTGAAGGCATTAAAAGAATACCTGAAATAGTTAATTATTGTGTTGAAAAAGAAATTAAGAATGTTTC
>CASDUM010000036.1 GCA_949283985.1 uncultured Mycoplasmataceae bacterium
AAAAAGATAATAAAGGTCTGTAAATATTTAATGACTTATATGTGGTTTTCTTTTTAATTCCGTAATATAGAGATTTAGATTTTCTGTTTGATTGCATTAATGCAGTTTCTATAAAATCATTTCTATTATGTGCAACAATTAAATCTTTTATACCCAAGTCTTTAGATACCTGTTCAAAAAAATCGTATCTTATGTGTCTGGCTTGAGACTGAAAATTTTCTTTTGCTTTATATTCGTTTTTAGAAACACTTTTTAAATAAAATTCAATATTATTTTTTTCACAAAAATTTCTAACAATATTTTCATCATTATTAGAATCTTCTCTTTTATGATAATTTACATGACAAACTGCTTTAATATTTTTTTTAAACATATTAAGCATAGCCATAGAATCAGGACCACCAGACACTGCTGCAATATATTTTTTCATACTAATTATATTTATTCATTAATGTTGTAAAATCTAATTTCAAAAAATCATCTATTATATTTGATGATTTATCAATACTTGGTATTAATGAATCTCATTCATCCTTTCTAAACTTTCCTATAACAAAATTAACAATATCAGATTTATTATTCGGGGAACCAATACCAACTTTTAATCTTTTAAATTTTTCTGTTCCTATACAAGAAATAATTGATTTGATTCCATTGTGCCCACCAGAACTTCCTTTTGATCTTAATTTTATTTTTCCAAGCTCCATATCCTTGTCATCATATATTACTAAAATATTATCAATATCAATTTTATAAAATTTAATTATTGATGATACAAAATTACCTGATAAATTCATGTAAGTCATTGGTTTTGCAATTATGTATGTTTTGCCATCAATTAAAACTTTTGAAAATAAACCATTAAATTTATTTTCATTTAATGTTATTTTGTTCTTGTCTGCATATTTATCTATTATTTCAAAACCAATGTTGTGTCTTGTTTTTTCATATTCCTTCCCCGGATTTCCAAGACCAACAATTAAATATATCTTATTCATTGTTTTTAGAACTATTATTATGCATTTTTATTGCTAATAAATATAGTTTTCTTGCTTCAAATAGTGCGCAAGGAATTTTTTTATTATTATCTGTTGAAATATTATAAATTCTACATAAATTATCTATATTTGGTTTTTTAATATTATGTTTAAGTGCAATTTTTGTAATATCAATAATAGGGTTATTAAATTCTAGTTTTATAATAGAAAAACATTTTTTTAGATATAAATAATCTAAATTATTGTAATTCTGTAAAACAATAGTTTTATTAAAAATCACTTTATATATTTGTAATAAACAAGTTTTTAATTTAGTTGAATTCTTTGATTTTTTAACATCATTTTCAATAAAATAGTGAAGACATTTTAATTCGTTTTCTTCTTCATAAATTACAGCAATTTGCATAGCCTGTGTAACATTCTTTCCAGTTGAAACTTTTTTAATATAAATCGAAGCAAATTTTTGCATTTCATTCTCCTAAGAATAAATATATTTAAATTATATAATATAAAAAATAATAAAACAACATAGCCAATTACTGTTATTTAGTAAATTTGCTATCTTGTTAAATAAAACTTTTTTAATAATTTGATTTTAGGTTAACAGATTACATCTTAAAATTAGATGGATTCATTTCTTTCATTAAATTATTTAATTGACCCTTTTTCACAAGTCTTCCTACTTGTTCCATATTTTTAGATGTTTTTTCTCATTGACTTAAAAGTTTATTAAGTTCATCTGGTTTTCTACCAGAACCTCTAATTATTCTTGCTCTTCTATTAGCGTTTCTCTTTAATAATGAAGGGTTTCTTCTTTCTTCTAAAGTCATTGAAGAAAGTAAAACTTCTCATACCTTCATTTTCTCTTCAGCATGATAAATTTTATCTTCTGACAGTTTGTTAGCACCTGGAATCATACTCATAATTGAATTCATTGATCCAATTTTTTGAAATTCTTTCATTTGTAGCATTAAATCTTCTAAATCCATTTTTCCTGAAAGCATTTTTTGAATTGTTTTCTTTAAATTTTTTTCATCGACATTTTCTGATGCTTTTTCAGCTAATGTAAGCATATCTCCTAATCCAAGAATTCTATCAGCCATTCTATCAGGATGAAAAACGTCTAATTCATTTATTTTTTCACCTGTACCTATTAATTTAATAGGAACATTTAATATTGAAGTTAACGATAAAGCTGCACCTGCTCTAGCATTTGAATCTAATTTAGTTATAACTAAGCCTGTTAATTTTAATTTTGAATTGAATTCATTAGCGACATTAATTATATCTTGACCAGCCATACCGTCAACAACTAATAGTATTTCATCAGGCTTTACAATTTTTTTAATGTTTATTAATTCTTTCATTAACTCTTCGTTTGTTTGTAATCTACCGGCAGTATCAAAAATAATAACATCATTTTTATTTTTTTCGCCAATATGAAGAGCTTCTTTTGAGATTTTAACAGGATCACTTTTCCCTTTTTCATAGAAGTCTACATCAACTTCCTTTGATAAAGTTTTAAGTTGTTCAATTGCTGCTGGTCTATAAATATCTAGAGCAACTAGTAATGGTTTTTTTGACTCTTTAGTTTTAGCATAATTTGCAATTTTACCACAAGTAGTTGTTTTACCAGAACCTTGCAAACCAACCATCATGATTTTTAAAGGTTTCTTATTGTAATCAATCTTAGATGTATTTTTACCTAATATTTCAACAAGTTCTTCTTTAATTATTTTAAGAACAACATCATCAGGATTTTCATCAGGTGAAACAATAGTTCCTACACATTTGTCTTTTATGTTTTTAATAAGTTTTTTTGTTACATCTAAATTAACGTCTGCATCAAGAAATGATATTCTTATTTCTTTAAGTACATCTTTTATACTTTCTTCATCAATTGTTGAGTCTTTAAGTTTTTTTTGCATTCTTTTTGTTACAATTGTAGATATCATTGATTTAAGCATAAACACTCCTAATAAATAAATTATATCTTTAAAATATTTTTTATAAAAAAATTATTCATATATAATGATATTACATATCTAACTTGTAATAAGTCTTTAATTTGGTAAGACGTTTCTACAAAGAGCCTAACTCTTTACTTATAAGTTGGTAAACTTGTTTCATTGTTAGATATGTATTTTATATTTAATAATGAAAGGACTCTATGTACAATAATATATTTTTAAATAAAGTTGATTCATTCTTTAAAATTGGCGAACGTTCATCAACAATCAAAAAAGAAATAATAGGTGGATTATCAACATTTTTAGCGATGATGTATATATTTTCTGTTAATCCATCAATATTGTCTGCGTCGAATGGAACTGAAATATCAGAATCAGCAATTTTTTTAGGCACAGTATTGTCGTCATTTTTAGGTACATTCTTAATTGGGTTACTAGCTAATGTTCCAGTAAGTGCGGCTCCTGGAATGGGGATAAATGCCTTCTTTGCATATACCGTCGCTTCTACTAGTGGATTTGGGTTAAATTATTATGAAGCTCTAGTTTGTGTATTTATGTCGGGGTTGTTTTATACAATTATTGTTATGACTCCTATCAGATCAAAAATGATAGGGTTATTACCAAAGGATTTAAAAATTATAATGACAGTAATGATAGGTTTTTTCTTATCATATGTTGGAATGGTCAATATTGGACTTGTGTCTTCTTCTGCAGATGGTAAATTCAGTGAAATTGGCCACAATTTTTCTAATAGTAATCCAAACTATCCTGTAGTTATTGTAGGGACAATAGCATTAGTTATTGGTGTTATTCTTCATTACTGTAAAATTAGAAATTCAATCATATACACATCATTAATCGCGTTGATTATGTTATTAATAGTTTGATTTATTAACCCATATTTTACTCTTAGTAATGGTATTCAAGCTTTTTCTATAAAAGAATTTAATGAATTTCATAATTTTGGAACAATGATGAAATCATTCTTTGCATCAGATGTTTGAATTAGCACTCTGTCTAATCCAATTTCATATTTGGCAATATTTACATTTTTATATGTCGATTTTTTTGATACTTCTAATTCAATTATAGCTTTAGGAAAAATGAGTAATTTAATTTCAGAAGATAATTCAACTGATAAATGAATTAAAAAAATAAATTATATTGATTGTGCTTCAACTATTGGTGGAGCAATATTATTAAATTCATCAGTAACTGTAATTTCTGAAAGTGGAGTAGGTATAAGATATGGAGCAAGAACTGGTTTAGCTTCTCTAATTAATTCACTATTGATTTTAATGGTTATTCCAATTTGACCAATAATGAGTCCATTTATGCCAATTGGAAATTTTCAACCAATTACAGGTCATGCTATTTTCATTACTGGTTTATGCATGATTTCACAAATGAAGGAAATGGATTTTAAAAATTATATAAATGTTGCTGTTTTATCTTTATCATCATTATTTGCAATATTAGGTTATTCAATATCATCAGGATTGTCATGAGGAATGATGTTCTATCTTTTCATTGTCCTAGGAAATGATATAAAAGACAGTATTAAAGAAAAAAAGAAAACAAAAATTTCATTAAATTATATTGAAATAATAATTTCTTTATTATCAATAATATTTATCGTCTTTGATTGCTTAGTTAAATCTGGAACAATATAGTAAATTACATTTATAATTTATTTTACATTTATATATAGTATTTTCTTATTTTAATTCTATTGCTATCACAGATATTTAATTTGTTTATGATATAAATTTGATTTATTGTTAATATGAACACAATTAAATTAATTGAAAAATTACCAAATATTATTTCTGAATTAATTGTTAATGATAAAATATAATTTCCATTAACTCATCAAATAGCACCAGCTATCATATGAATTATCATTTTTAAAATAATACAAATAATTAAAATAATAAAAAAAGTAATAATATAATTTTTCTTGTTTTTATATTTA
>CASDUM010000037.1 GCA_949283985.1 uncultured Mycoplasmataceae bacterium
CTCTTGTCTATAATTGAAAAAAAGAGATTGAACAATATTCAGACAACTTAAAAGCTATCGAAATAATAGGTAGTAAAAAAGAAAGAGAAAAAATTATTAATTCAAATGATTATAATGTATTCATTATTTCATACTCATCATTAACAAAAGATATCGAACAACTAAAAAAAAATACTTAATAACAATTTTAGATGAATCCCAATATATTAAGAATAATAATTCCTTAAATTATAAGTCAGTAAAACTTATTAAGACAAAACATCGAATTGCCTTAACAGGTACTCCTATAGAAAATAATTTACTGGAATTATGATCTATATTTAATTTTATAACTCCTGGTTTGCTAGGGACTAAAAAGAATTTCGCTAAAAAATTTAATTCTGTAAATTCAAATTCTATATGAACATTAAAAGAAATTATAAAACCTTTTTATATTAGAAGAGAAAAGAGAGATGTACTTGATAATCTTCCTAAAAAAAGAATTAATATTGTTTCTACAAAATTTAATGATGAAGAAAGAGAAAAATATGAAATATTAAGGAAAGAAGCAATATCATATATTATTAACAACGAATCAAAATTAAGCACTTTTGAAAAAAATGCATATATGTTTAAAAAACTAACAGAGATGAGAATGTTCTGTTGTAGAGGAAATAACAGTGGTGAATCATCAAAATTAAAATTATGCATGGAATTAATTGATGAAATATTAGACAATGATAAAAATAATAAAATTATAATCTTTAGTCAATTTACAACAGTTCTCGATTATATTTCAAGTGCATTAACAAAAAAAGAAATTAAGTTTGAAATTTTAACTGGAAATGACAAAGTTAATCAACGACAAGAAAAAATTAAAAAATATAGCGAAGATGATAAAATTAAAATATTTTTGATTTCTCTTAAAGCTGGTGGGGTAGGATTAAACATTACTGCAGCTAACAATGTGATTCATTATGATCCTTGATGAAATGTAGCGGTTGAAAATCAAGCTACAGACAGATCTTATCGTCTAGGACAAAAAAGAGATGTAAACGTTTATAAACTTATTGTCGAAGATACAATAGAAGAAAAAATAATATCTTTACAAAATGAAAAAATTGATTTATTCAACAATGTTATTTCTAAAGGAAATAATAATCTTGATATTGACCTATTTAAGAAAATTATTAATTATCCATTAAAAAGTAAATAAAAAACAATATTTCATATATTTTGGTCTTTTTTTTAACTTCTAATTTTGGAAATTTATCATCTATATCAAAGTTATCTTATTTTAAGTTAACATCTTCTTTAAATTCACTGGTTTTGATTTTATAATCATTTAATTCTTCTTTAAAATCTGAAAGCATTTTTTTAACTTTTTCTAAAAAAATATCATCTTTAATTTTTCTTATCATTTTTCTCTTCAATAGTAATAAAATATCATCTTGTGTTATAACTATTATAGTCTATTAAATAGTTAAGTTAAGTAAATCATTTTAAATCTTTATTAAAACTTTTTCAAGAAAAAACTCTAAAAGTTATTATTACTTATTAAAACTCAAGCTATATATTTCCATATTTTATATTTTTAATTTAAATATAAAAACATAATTTAAGATTTTAATTGACAAAAAAAACAAATTCATAATATATAATATGAATTTGTTTTTGTATACAATAATTACTCTTGAACTTATGTTATATCAAAAACTAGAATTGTTAAAGTATTATTAACTTATAAATTTCAGTCATGTTTTCTGGCTTCAGATTTAATCTTAGATACATCTTTTTTAAGAGCTTTAATGTTTTTTTTGGAGTCGTTGATTCCAGTTTTAATTTCTTCTTTAAAACATGAAAACATTTTGTTGATTTTTATCCAATAAGATGTCGTCTCTACTTTTCTTTTCCACTTTGTCATACATAGTGATAAAATATCATCTTGTATTATCACAATTATGACACATTAAACTACTAAGTCAAGTAGATCCTTATAAATCTTTATTAAAATCGCTTTTCTTAATTAGGATTCCGTTATCTAATATACTCATCCCTCTCCATTCTTTTATATATTTTTGAGAGAAATTATTGATTAGTCAATTTGTTCCCTCGCTTATAATAAAGGGAATTTTTATATAAAATTATGGTTTTTGAACAAAATTAGGAAAAATTCAAGACTTTTTATGAACTTTTTTTGAACTTTTTCTAGACTTTTTATAAACTTTTATTGAACTTTTTTCGGACAAA
>CASDUM010000038.1 GCA_949283985.1 uncultured Mycoplasmataceae bacterium
GTAATAATACAGATTTACAATTTTTTTATTCTTTGATTTTTACGAAAATCACAAAAATGTATTTAAAGAATAAAAAAGAGTTTATATATGATATGATAAATACCTTAGAATTAAATAATTTTAAAAAAATTTACAAAAATGATGTAAAAAAATATATTAACTTTATTAATAAGGTTAATTCACTATCACTTTTTGAAATAGAAAAGACGATAAAAAAAATTGAATGTTTTTTAGAATATAATCAATTTCTTTTATTGGATGATTTGCATGATCAAACAAATAAATTTATTAGACCTGAACCTCTAATAAATTTAATGTATTCATTGATAGCAATGCAAAATTCAAATATAAAATCTTTTAATAAGTTTTTGTATGATGACGCTTCCCTTGATTTAAATATATATAAGGATGATAATGGTGAAAATTATACTGCTGTTGTATCTAACTATAATAAGAATGTTCTTGTTATTGATAATACAATATTTTCGTTGCTTAAATCTGATGATCCCTTGAAAGAAACTTTTAAACCCGCTTATTTCAAACCTTCTGTCGGCTTTTTGCCTATTCCGTTTTATAAAAATTGTACACTAAATTTAACGAAAAGAGACAACGTTAAAATAGAATATAATAATAGTAGTGCGATGGATACAGGAATTAATAAAAAAGATTTTGTCATTTCAATGTTATTTAATTTTGAAGATAGTCAAATTTATACAATAGAAGAATTATTTAATTTTACTTTTCGTGAATATTTAAGATTTAAACTTTCTCAAATTTAGAAGAAGGGATGTATATAACATGAGTAATTCAATTTATAGAATAGTATTAACAAAAATTAATAATTCTCTTATTGACATAATAGACAATTATGGAAAAAAAGAGAATGAGTGTAACCTTGATTATGGTGAATATAAAGCATATGGACAATTTGATAGTGTTTCAATAACACAGTGTGAAACATTATCAATAGATGATATCTTGTTAAATTATTATGATGCTATGAAACAACAATCTACAGGAGATTCTCAAATTTTTTATGGAATTTTAAATAATAAAATCTTTTTAAATAAAGCAAGTGTTTTTTTTGACAATTCTCAATGGGTTTATCAATATATTGTTTTTTTGGATTTGCAAAATTTATCAACAAGTGCATTAATAACCAAACTTTCAGAAGATGAAAATTATAAGAATGATCATACTTTTCTTGTGTTGGAGACCTTAGATAAACATTCAGCAATATTACTTATAAGAAAACGATCTATAAGAGAATGCTTAGATTTTATATATACTATTGCCTCATGTTGCCCTGAATTCGTTTGGAATATAAACTATCGTTTATTAACGATGAAAAATGCCAAGACTTATAAATCAATAATGAGTCAGAGTGATAGTGAATCTATTAGTATAACAATTAATTTTAAAATAAAAAATTTAGATGTATTTAAACTTTTTATTAAAGAATTATGTGATAAGCTAAATAATGCAGAAATTAAGAAGTGTAATTTTGTAAGTAATAGTGATTATACAATAAATTTATATGATTATCCTTCTTATAAGTTCTTTTCTTTGTTTTATTCGGGTTGTTTACTAGATAGAACAAATAAAAATTTATATAATGCTGTACGATATACACATACATTTGTTTCGATAGATTTAGATGAAATGAATATAACAAAATCCGATGATAGTACAAAAAGTTTATATCCAACCGATTTTCAAAAAAAAGTAGATGAGTATCTTCATAAACTTTATACATTTGAAAAGAACTATGCAAAATCAAGTAACGATTTTTCAATCAAAGAATCCAGTGCTATTGTGATGAAATTTATTCAAGTTATGTGGGATCTTAATAAATATGATAAAAATAGTATATATTTGATTAATGTGATATTACCTGCATTATATGAATATGTTGCACAAATACAATTGAATTCAAAGACAAATATGGCAGATATGTATAGATGTATTGAGGATATGCATAATTCACTGAACTCGTTATTAAGTACAAATTATCGTGCTGGTCATGATTATATGACTATCCCAGTGCTTTATTATACACCAACAAAAATTATTTCATTTTATTCTCAGTATTTAAGAAAGTTGTCTTCTATAGTTAAGCAATCATGCAATGATAGGACTAGATACGAATTTTTATTATCTCCTCGTTTACATACAGTGGCTAATGTTGTTTCATATACTCCTGATAATTTTCATTACATGCATAGATTTTTATCAATACATATGCCAATAAAATCACTTTTTGATTTTAAAAATTCACTTATTGCTTTAACTCATGAGGCTGGACATTTTTTACCAAATAATAAGCTGAGATGTCGAGAAAGTAGAATGAGTTATCTCTTAAAAAGTATTATGACTGCTATTGGAATTGAATTAACAAATGGTATGATAAACAAGAACTTAGGAAGTGAGACGAGAGAATATATAAAAAAAATAATAAATGAAGTGAATCAATCGGTTTTACTACAAATTCTTGCATGCCAAGAAGATAAAACAAAATACTATCTCATATATAGTGAAGAATTGATTAGAGATGTTATTATTGAATACTTTAAAAGTAATCAAAATATTATAACTGCAAATTTCCCATATAAAGAATTAATTTCTCAATTAAGAAATAATATCGTAACGTTATTGCAAAATAATAATGAATCGTCAATCAATATTATGTATCTTAACTTAGAAAGAGTTCTTAGGGAATGTTATTCAGATTTATTTGTTATTAAAATCTTAAAGTTGACTTTTGAAGATTATTATCTAGCAATAAAATCCACATCATCAAAGGGAGTAAAACTACAATTAAATGCATTCCTTACCATAAGAATTGCTTTGATGTGTAAAGTTAATCATTGGGATATATCTCATTATAATGATGAACGTTTAGAATCAGTCAAGAATATTATAGAATTATTAAATAATTCAAAAGAGTCTGAAAAGATAGAATTATTAAGTGGTATTCAAAATAGGGCCATTTTTAAGAATGTTGAAAAATATTTAAAAGAATGCTCTATCGAATTAGAACAAACTTTAATAAAAAATGAAGATATTCAGATAATTCAAGAATGTTTTGTAGAAATAGATAGAGCCATTAGATCAAATGATATTTTGTTATTAATAAAAATATTTGATAAATTTGATCTTCAACAAGACGTATTTGGAACACTTGAATCTGTTATAGAAGAAATAAATGACAAAATATCGATTGATCAATAATTAATTTTAAAATAAAAATTCTCTATTTCCGTATAGTTTTTGTATTAATTATAACATCAAGCATCTTATTGGATAAATTATAAATTGTTTTTATAATTTATATCTGTTTATAATATATATATGTATATAAAAGATGATATGAATAATGATGTAATAAATATTATTCGTAAGGGATTGTATTATGTATTATTAGATTTATTCAAGGGAACTTACTTATTTTGGTTAAAATTTATCCTAGATAAGGAAGTACCCTTTTTATTTAAAATATGATTTTTTATAACGGATTAGCAAACACTACACCTTTACATTTAATACGAAATTCATCTAATGAATAAGTTGCTGTATGCCAGTCTTTTTTTGCATCTGCAAATGTGTTAGTCACTCCATCTAGATTTCCTTCTTGAATTGTTATATTCTCTCCATCCCAGCCTATAACTATTCCTACATGATTTCTCCCAACGCAGGAGAATACTGCACCGACTGCAGGTTCATTA
>CASDUM010000039.1 GCA_949283985.1 uncultured Mycoplasmataceae bacterium
TACAATATCGTTTTCATTAATACTAGCATCAGTTAATGGATCAACATTAGCTGTTGTTCCTTTGTAGTAATAAAAATTAATTCTAGGTATTATATTAGTTTCGTCATATATAGTATCACTATTAGTACTATCAAATTGTAAATATCATCTATTAACATTATTTGAGTCTTTTAGTCATCCAGTTAATTGTCCGCTAGAACTAGTAAAACTTTCTAAACTAGAAACAACTATACTAGAACCTGTTTTACTAGGATCTAAACTAATGAAATTATCTAATATATATCTTGTATCAATATTTGTTGGTAATTTATCAAATATTTTTCTTTGCGAAAAAGTATTAACTCCAATTTTAAAGTTTGACTCAACTGCAAATCCATTAATATTAAATTCTTTAATATTCTTTTTATTAGGAAGTGTATTTAATATAGAATCAGGAGTAAAATCTGTGAAGTCTATTTTAAATGATAATGAACCTTCAGTTGCATTAATTTCTCTTACATAACTTGTTGGATCAGCTGATTCATATATGTCATTATAATAAGAATCTACATTTTCAACATTTCAGAATGGTGATGTCTGTTTACCACTAGTTGAATCTTGAAAACCTTTCATTATAATTTCGGCTGTAATTTGATTCGAGAAATAAGTTTTCTTGATTTCTTTGATTTTAGTTTTTTTGTCAGAAATAGTTTGTGTTGTTGGTTCAGAGTTTTCTATATATACAAAATCATTACTTCCTAGACTTCTGAAGTTGTTTAAATTAACAAATATTTTTGAATCAGTAGCAGGAGAAGTGCTAGTTTTTGTAGTTACAAAAGTAATCGTAAATAAAAGTGTTCCATCTTCATCATTTGAAGATATATTTTCAACATTTAAACTTGCATTTTCTAGAACTCGTGCATCACTAGCTCGAATTAATCCATTAGCAGAACCTGTTACTCCTTTATTTGCTAAAATATCATTTGCTGTAACTTCTGATGCTCATTTTTTGTCTCTAATATTTGAAGAACTTAAGTTTCAAATACTATCTGCTAGAGTTTGAAAATCTTCAAAATATCCTCTTGTTGAACTTGTAAGAGTATCAAATCCTGTATTGCTAGAATTTGGTAAAAATGATAATAGTTGTGTTTTACTAACGCTAGTTGGTGATGCAGAGGATGAAGAAGCAATTAACCCTGTTGTAGCATTTGGGTCATTTGATTTATATATTGCTATTGCGTATTTTAATTCGTTACCGCATCCACCGTTATTTATACCAAGTGTACTATTATTAACAACAAAGTTTTCACCAATAGTAACTCCATTTATTCTAATTCCTGTGATTGATTTTCCATTAAGAGATGGCATACTACTTCTGCCGGTAGAATAAGTGTTACTTAAATAAAGAATGCTTGACTTTTCATCATATGAAGTATAATAAATGTCAAAACCTTGGTCATTGTTATTTGGGGTCGCACCACCCGTTAATGATCCAACACCTTCTTGTAATGATTTTTCAGATTGAACAGTAATCTCACCTGTAGTATTATTAATTTTATAGATTGTTATAGAGTTGTATGTTCCAGAAACTAAATACATGGCGTATGAATTTGCTTTATCGTTAGCATATTTAATTTGATATCCATATTGTGAAAAAGGAGGGTTAGCAGGGCTGTTTGGTTCATTTGTATCATATAGAATACCTGAAGGTTGAATCAATGATGAATTCTCAATTTTTGCTTTTGTTGTAACATTTAAATATTTATCTGCCACAACAACACATGGACGATATAGATTTCCATTAGTCCCACCATTAGCTGTATATACTATTTTTCCTGCTGCTGCTGCTGCATCATTTGTAAGTCCCTTATCATAATAAACTATTACGTTTCTACCTTCTGCAATTGGAATCATTGCAATTATTATATTATTAGTAATACCACTTGAACCAACACCAATATTTGTATCTCAACCTTGAGCACTAACTGTATATTCTTGAAAACCTAATCCATAGTAATGTTTAAATGATGAAACTGGGGTTGTAGCATAGTCACTAATTGTTGTATATCTATAAATATAGAATATTCCTGATGACTCATTAAACATAAATGTGTCATTTTTATCACATAAAAATAAGTTTTTTGTTCAATCAATTGATCCATCTTGATTTGTAACTGTAATTATATCTTCACCTGAAACAGCATCATAAGGAAGTACACATGTTTTCTTGTTGCTATCTTGTATAACTGCATATAGTATTTCTTTATCTTCGCCACCTCAATTTCTAGTTATAACTTTCATTGATACTAATTTTGCAGTGCTTGCGTCAAATTTAGAAGAAAAGTTAGTATCTTTTTGTGCTGCTAAAATAACTCTATGTTGGGTAAAATCTTTAGTCCATGCTAATGTATTATTATAAGTTGTTAAATATATATTGTGAGTTCCATTATATCCATAAACTCCACCAGTAGAAGATTGTGCTTCAGTAGTTTTAGAAGAGAAAATTGCATCATAATTAGTGGATACTGCCTTTTGATTTGTATTTACATTTTGTGAGCTTGAAGTATTAACTGAATTACTGCTAGTATTTTGTGATTCAAAAACTATAGGTAATGCAATTGTACCTAAAGCTAATGATGATGTAAAAAATAATTTTGTAATATTTTTTTTCATAATTTTCTCCTACTTCTTAATATTTCACAATCTATTTTTGTTACGTTCTTTTCTCAAATAAATCACTAGTAATACAATTAATAATATTATTATGAATAATGTTGCCGCAAAGACAGTTCACATAATTAGTTCATATTGATAACTATAGAATCCATGTAATCTAAATGAAACAACTTCTCTACCAACATTTATTGGCAACGAACTACCACTAGTTGGATCGTTAAATAATATTGTAAATGTTAAAACTAAATCACCGTTATAGTTATCAGGAACAATATTTACATTTTCAAATTGAAAAATTTTATTTGTTGTATTATTATATGTTGCTGAACTGTCTAGGAATGTTAATGAATTATTAACATTCTCAGCATATACTTTTACATCACTATTCTCTTTATTTTTAATTTTTTCTAAATAAGTTGATGGAGATATAGAATTATTTTCTTTAAAGAAATCTGTTCCATAGTCTTTTAGTTCAGCGCTAGATTCAAAATTAGAATCATTTCTTGTTAAAGTAACACCTTTATCAATTAATGATTGTTGTAGTTTTAAAGCATTATAAATAGAATTTATATCAAGTATTTCAACAGACTCTTTAATATAGAAAACTGTTTGAGCATCAATATTTGGATCACTATTTCTAACTTGTTCGCCTAGTTGTTGAACAGTAATTTTTTGTCCATTATATGTAATATTTGTTTGAGCAGATAATGGAATACTAATTACTAAATCATATGTAAAATAATAATTACCACTTTGAGGTTCTTGTTTATTTTCAAAACTAATATCTACATTTCTATAGTCTATTCATGAATTAGTAATTGAAACTGGTGGATTACCTTCAGAACTAGTAAATAGAATATTTTTAATTTTTATTATAGATTGGTTATCACCAGCTTGAACTTTTTCTATATCTTCTTGAGTAATATTTTCTTTAATTGTACTTGCTATTGTTCCATTATTTTTAAAGGCTTCATTTGAATCAAAAGTTGCACCAGAAGCTTGTCCTGAAATTTTATCAATAATTGAATTAACTGTTTGATTTCTTATTAGATCTTGTGAATTAATAAACATATCACCACTATTTCTAGATGAATCGTATGTTTTACCTTCAAATAATTGTCCACCTAAAGTTATTGAATAATCACTTCCAGGAGTAGTTGTTGGAACACTACTAGGAATCTCTGGAATAATAAAAATTCTTCTTGTTTCATAGTTTCCATCATAAATATCTGTACCTAATGGCCCTGTATATTCAATATAACCTGCTAATCAGTTATTTCATAAACATTGTTCGTATGTTACACTTCCGCCATCTACAGGTTTGTTAACATTATCAGATATCTTTCCTACATCACCTGATAGTAAGTTAACTCATCTTCATGCTGAATTACCAGCATACGAATGTGGGTTAATATAACCAGATGCAATGTTTTTAGGAATAATAGAATTTAAAATTGTATTTTTATCAATGTTATATGCGTAATTACTTGTTAATAATGTTTTTACTGATTCTTCAGATGGATAAAAATTATTGTAATTATCTTGAGTTTTAAATCCTGAAATATTTATAATTCCTTTAATAGCAGTTATATTTAAATTTGAAGTTGATCCAAAATAATCTGCTATTGCTGAAAAATCATATTGAATCGAAAGCGTTCCTTGTACATCATCAGCATATAATTTTATGTATTTGCCAGAAGGGAAACTAAAACCTGAATTTACATTTCCTTTTTCAACTAAACCATCATCAACAAAATAAGTTTTATTTTGTTGTACTCAATCTTCAACAGATTGTGAACTTTGTTTTGATTGAATAGGATATTTATTTTTACCATCTACACCAAATTGTAAGTTTTCTAGCACTGTTCTTACTTGAATTCCTGATGCTAAATAATTCTTGCCATTTCAGTTAGCTCCACTTTTTTCAGCAACATAATAATCTGTTGATGTAGAAAATCCATTCAATGTTACTTGGTTGTTAGTATATTTAATTTTTTCGGTTGAGTTTCATCATGATGTTTTTTCTATATTGTAATTAAAAGATAATGATGTTGAAGATGAAGTAACATTATTTGAATAATAAGTATAAATAGGATTACTTCCTGGATTAGAAACTTCATTACCATATTGATTAACTAAAATTATATTTTGGTTAGAACCACTACTTTGATCATCAACAAATCCAATAAAAGGTTTGATATCATCAAACTTAATAGTATTAGCTAGTTTATATTTAACATCACTATTAATAAATAATTCTTGAGAATTTTTTATTGTTTGTCTTTGAACTTGTTCTATTAAAACTTGAGAAAAATCACTTTTTATTTTAATTAAATAATTTTCGTTTCCAATTGAAAAAGTTGCACCCGTTCCACCATTAAAATCACCTGCAGCACTATCAAAAGTAGAATTAATTAATTGAAATTCTGCATGTTGGAAATCTCTATTAGTCATTCCAGAAGGAAAAGTGAATGCAGAATCAGGTACTATAGTATTAGTTTTTAAATTAATGACTTTTATTCCATCTACGTCTGAAACAATTGCAGTATTTGTTTCAGCTCTAGATTTAATTTTTCATGTATATGAACTAAGTGTAAAAGATGCTAATTCAGTATTATTATCAATTGCGAATTTTTTCAAATAAAAATTACTTTTAGCACTTACTATATACATATTTCCATCATTAGATACAAAAGGATATGGGAAAATTTGTGGGTTGTATCTGCCTATATATAAGTTGCTATATGTGTTTGCTAATAAAACTTCAGAGCTCGCTTTAATTTGATATTTATCATTAAGTTTAACTCAACCTAATTTAGTTCCATTGCTAAGTAATAAGGCTTTTTTATCTGTACCCATATTTGCAAATGCATATGGAGTATAACCTGAAAATTGAGTTCCACTATCTAATGAAAATGTAATATCGTCTGTAATATAAGTGTCTAAATCAACTAATTTATTATTTAATCAATTAGTGTTATCATTAACCATCACACATGCTTTATCATTCGAAATAGTTATAAAAGGATAAGAATTACCACTAACAGAATATGTTAATAAAGCATTACCGTTTGTAGAGTTACTATATGCTGAGTTTAATGAAGGTTGTGGAGTATTAGCGTTGTTAATTCAAGGTAATCCTGTTTTAACATCAATTTGAAAAAGTGACATATACATTTGACCTTGTTTTTCAACACCAGACAAAATTAATAATTTTGAAAAATCAGAATTAAATTCAGCATCTAGTAATACAGCACTACTATTTGCTTGATTATTTTGTTCAAAAGCAAATGGGTTAGCATATCCACCTTTTTGGAATTCTTGCCCATTAAAATTCACAGTTTCTGTACTTCTAACGTCATATCTTCAAATCTCTTGGTTATCATAGTTGCAAAATCTTAAACTATATTTGTCTAAAAATTGGAAATACCCAATTTCACATGATGTAGTACCATATTTATTTTTTTGATTTAAAAAAGCATTATCACTAATTTCCACTCTGTCTCTTTCAACACCAGTTTGTGATCTAGAAAATTGAAGTATAGAATTAGTAACTGGTATTGCAGTTAATAAACTTGCACCAGTAACAGTTAAGATTTTTAAAAATGTCTTTTTATTAAAATTCTTCATTTTTCGTATCCTTTTAATATACCTAAATATAATATATTATAAATGCTTAATATAGCAATGTCAAATTAGCAAGTTAATTTTTATCGAAATATATTCAATCTTATTTTCTGATTTAAATGTCATGCTTTTATTAAAAAACTCAAAAAAGTACAGATAAAGTTCAATGAAAGTTCAAAAAAAGTCTTGAATTTTTTCTGAATTTGTTCAAAATCCATAATTTTGTATAAAAATTCCCTTTATTATAAGTGTAGGTTATTTTAGTAATATTGCGTAAAACATTCCATAATTTATAATCTTATTTAGGAGTAAAAAATGAACAATAACAATTCAAAAGAAATTTCAAAAAACTAATTTCTAAACATTTTAAAATTATCCACTTGAATTAGCGGAAAAATAAGATACAATAAAAATAAATCAAGATGATGAGTAACTATCTTGTTTGAGGAAAAAAATGAAGAAAAA
>CASDUM010000040.1 GCA_949283985.1 uncultured Mycoplasmataceae bacterium
AAATATTGATATTAATTTTTCGAAAGAAATACCAAAAGAAATTATGTGCAGCAATGTTAAATTAACAAATAACAATCGTGTACATACACTTGAAAAAATATTATTTAAAAATGACACTATTATATATGGTAAAAACGGTATAGGTAAAACTACACTTTTCAAATCGATAATAGATAAAGATAATATATCTTTAAATAATGTTTGTATAAATGATTTTATTTATCAAAGTTCAACTTCAAATTTAGAACTTATCAATTGATCAGATTTAATGTCTGACTTAAATTTTGGATTATTTTATGAATTAATTAAAAAATATAACATTAAAAACTTTGAAAATCTTAGTCAAGGCGAAAAACAAATACTAAATTTTTTACTATTAATATTTGAAAAAAATAAAATTATCTTACTTGACGAATCACTTTCAAATGTTGATGATAAAAATAGAAAAATGTTATTGAAAGAAATAAAACCAATAATTGAAAAAGAAAATTTTCTAATTATGATTTCACATCATAAAAGCGATATAAGCTTTTTTAAACACAAGGAGAATTTAAATGAAAGAATTTAAATGAAAACTTTTTATTGTATTATCAATAGCATTGGTTCTTTTAGTTGTAATAATATTTTTTGTAGATGTTGATAATAATGTTGTTGTTAGAATCATAAAAAATGGTGATGAGTATTTTGTTGCATCGACTGAAAAAATTATATATGGCAGTCTAGAATATAGTTTTGATAATTTTTCTAGTGAAACATATTTTAAATACTCATACACCGAAAATGGTGTAAATTATTATTATGCAAAATTAGATAGATTACCAATTGATAACTTAATTATAGTAAAAAACGGAAAAATAAAAATATATGAACTTATTATGAATCATTTCTAAAAAAGTCATATATTTTTTTTGCGATTGTTTTAGGTATAAATTGAGAAATAGTTTCAATTGATGCATTTTTTATTTCGTCAATTGATGAAAAATTTTCTAGTAATATTTTTATTCTTGCTTTTCCAAGGCCATTAATTTTTTCTAAATCATTTGAAAACATTTTTTTGCTTCTTTTATTTCTATGAAATGAAATTGAAAATCTATGAACTTCTTCTTGGATTTCTGATAAAAATAAATATAAATCACTTTTTTTATCAAGTAATATAGTATCATCAATTGTAACAAGTGAGGAAGTTGTATGTTTATCATCTTTTGATAAACCAATTACATTTACAAAATTTACTAGTCCTAATTCTTCCAATGAACTAAGAGCTGCAGATATTTGGATTTTACCTCCGTCAACTATTACAAGATTTGGGATATTACCATCTGTAATATTTGAGAATCTTCGATAAATAACTTCTTTCATCATGTCATAATCTGATTTACAGTCTTTATGTAAAATGTATTTACGATAAAGATTTTTTTCTTTTTCGCCATTTCAGTATGCAATTTTTGTTGAAATTTTTTCATCGTTAAATAAATTTGAATTATCGTACATTTCAATCAATGTTAAATTATCAATATTTAAAATCTTCTTTAATTCTTCTATAGCATTTTGATTTGTGAATGTCTTATTAATATTTTTAATATTAAAATTCGCATTTTTAATTACTGCATTTTTTGCAGCTAATGATAACACTTTTTTTAGTTCGCTACTTTCTGGGTTTATAAATTCAATATTTTTAATTGAATTATTAAGGATATTTAAATTATCATCATCTAGCGAAACATAGACTTTTTTAATATTTTTATTTTCATAAAAATAATTAAATATTATTTTTATTAATTCACTTTTTTCGTCATCAACAATAAATGATGATTCTTCATATGAATCAACAATATTTCCTTCGTAGTACATAAAAATAACAACTGTTATAATATTATTTTTATTTACATACCCTATAACACATGTTTCAGATTTGTTGCTAATTGATATTTCACTTTTATCAAAAATATTCTGTATTGAATTTTGCAATTCATAAAAATATTGAGCTTGTTCAAAATTTAGATTACTTGAAAAAAAATTCTCTTTATTTTTTAAATTATTTTTGATTTTTTCAACATCACCATTTAAAAAACGATCAATATCTTTTTTTATTTCAGTATATTGCGATTTTTCTATTTTATTTATACATGGTCCTAAACATTGACCAATATCGTAATAAATACATTTTTTATTTGGGATATTTTTACATTTTCTAAGTGGAAATAATCTATTGCATAGAAGATATAATTCATGTTTTGTTTTTGGCGAATTTGATTTTGCAAAAGGTCCGTATTTTTTTCCACTATATTTTGTATAATCCTTAGTGTAAATTAATCTTGGGTTTTCTTCGCTGGTAACAATAATGTAAGGGTAATTTCCAATTTCTCTTAATAACGAATTATATTTTGGCTTATTATTTGAAATCAATTCTCTTTCTAGAATTAATGCCTCATTTTCATTATTTGTTACTATGAAATCTAGATCATGAATTTTAGATGCTAAAATTTTTACTTTATCCGATACATTTTTTAAAAAATATTGTTTAATTCTAGAGTTTATATTTTTTGCTTTACCAACATAGATAATTTTTCCATTTTCGTCTTTTCATAAATAACAACCAGGTTTTTTTGGAGCATTATCTATTTTTTCTTTTAGTCTTTTTTCCATAAAACACTCTTTCAAAAGAAACATAAATATTTTTTATTTCACTTGATTTTATCTTTATTACTTTATCTTTATAATATATTATAATTTCATTTGGTAAATTTAATTTATACGTATAAATATCATCAAATTTAATTTTTATAAAATTACTTTGATACAAAAATACTATATGATTTAGTGTAATTAAAGTAATTATATTTTCATATCTCTGATCATTCGAAATAAAAATATCTACATTTTCAAATAAATAAAAAATTTCTTCTTTTCTTGAAAATATAAAACTTTTTTCCTTAAATAAAGTAAATTCAGTAGTTATATTTTTTAAATTTCTATTTTTATTAAAAACAATTGATTCAATTTCTTGAATATATGAAAGTTCTACATTATTCAATTTTTCATATAAATTATATCAATGAATAATATTTTTTAGTTTATTTAGAAATGAATAAGACAAGAACTCATTAATAAAAATTCATCTTTTTATTAATGAAAGAATATATTTTAAATAATATTGATAATTCTTATGATTATATAAATTTTTAAAATGAGTTAGAAAAAGAGGCAATGTCCTTATATTAAGAATATCAGAATATTCATTAATATATTTTTCATACCCCTCTTGGTCAGTATCTCTATTAAAAAAATATTGATTATTGTAATTCATTATTTTTTATCCGAAACTTTTTCTATA
>CASDUM010000041.1 GCA_949283985.1 uncultured Mycoplasmataceae bacterium
AATAAATTATATTAATAAAAAATATAATCTTAATCTTTCTTATAAAATAACAGTAAGAAAAAATATTCCAATTGGTTCTGGACTTGGAGGTGCAAGTTCAAATGCAGCAGCAATTTTAAATTATATTTTCAAATCTGAAAATATAAAGCCAGTAAAAATAAGAAAATGAATTAAAGATATTGGATCAGATGTATATTTCTTTTACTTAAATAATGATTTTAGTTATGTATTTTCATATGGAAATAAAATATTAAAATTAAAAAAACCAAAGATTAAATTTGAAGTATTGTTGAACGATGACATTAATTGTTTAACAAAAAAAGTATACAAAGAATTTGATCAACAACAAAACAAAAGTTTATAAAGTGCTTTTTTACAATTTATATATATTAAATTAAAATGTTATAATAAATTAGTAAATGATTTACAAAAACCTTGTTTCAAAATATATCCAGATTTAGAAAAAAGATTTAATGAAATTTCAAAAGAAAATAGTGTTATATTATCAGGCTCGGGTTCATCATTTATTATTTTAAAAGGAGATTAAAATGAGTAATCAAACAAAAATTGTAAGAACACGTTATGCTCCATCTCCAACAGGGTTATTTCATATTGGGGGAGCTAGAACAGCTTTATTTAATTATTTATTTGCAAAAGCAAATAATGGTATCTTTATTGTAAGAATTGAAAACACTGATGTAGAAAGAAATGTAGAAAACGGAATTGATTCTCAAATAAATAATTTAAAATGATTAAAAATTTTCCCTGATGAATCATATATCAATCCAGGATTATATGGTCCATACATTCAAAGTGAAAAATTTGATGTCTATGAAAAGTACGCTGAAAAATTACTTGATGAAAATAAAGCATATAGATGTTTTTGTACTCCTGAAGAACTAGATGCAGAGAGAAAGAAAAGATTATCAAAAGGTGAAACACCAAAATATTCAAAAAAATGCAGACATCTTACAGAACAAGAAATTAATAATAAAATTAAAAAGAACATTCCTTTTAGCATTAGATTAAAACTGGAAGAAAATAAAAATTATGAGTGAGAAGATCTAATAAGAGGAAAAATTATTTTTAATACCGAATCAATGTCAGATCCTGTTATTCTAAAATCAAATAAAATTGCAACGTATAATTTTGCGGTTGTTATCGATGATTATGATATGCAAATTTCTCATGTTTTAAGAGGGGAAGAACATATATCTAATACACCATATCAACTTGCTATTAAGGAAGCGTTAGGTTTTGATAATGATATTAAGTTTGGTCACTTATCTGTTATTGTTGATGAAACTGGAAAAAAACTTTCTAAGAGAAATATTGAATTAAAGCAATTCATTGAAGATTATAGAAATATGGGATTTCCAGAAGCTGCTATTACAAACTTTTTATGTTTACTAGGGTGAAGCAGAAAAGACAATAAAGAAATTTTTCCTTTAATAGAAGCATCAAAAGAATTTAGCCTTGAACAATTATCATCTTCACCAACTTTTTTTGATTTTAATAAAATGTTATGAGTTTCATCACAATATTTTAAAGAAATGGATGACAGTAAGTATCTTTCTTTTGTAAAAGATTTTGTTTCATATGATAATGAAATAATTAGTAAAAATAAGGATGAATGTTTATTGGTATTTAAGAACCAAATATCTTATGCTAAAGAACTAGATTCATTATTAGAAGAAACTTTCTCAAATAAAGAAATTACTAGAAAAGAAATTATTGATTCAAAATTATTTGAAAATAAAGAAATTATTAATTCATTAGAATTATTGTTAAAGAAATTAACTAGCTTAAAAAAATGAACTATAGAGGAAATCCAAAATACTTTAAAAGAAGTGCAATCAAAATCAGTTTTAAAAGGAAAAGACTTTTTTAAACCAATTAGATTTGCTTCATCATCAAAAGAACACGGACCAGAATTATTTAAAATTATTTATTTAATCGGAAAAGATATTGTCATTAAAAATATTACTTCTGTTCTATCTGAAATAAAAAGGTGAGAGTATGAGGGATAACTGATATATAAAAGATCCGATACATAAGGAAATAATTTTAAAAAATGATTCATCTGATCTATTTCTTGAATTAACAAAAACAAGAGAATTTTTAAGACTTAGATCAATCATGCAATTAGGATTAAGTTATAAGTTGTTTCCTTCAGCTAATCACACAAGATATTCGCATTCACTCGGAGCATATCAAGTAGCATCTAAATTCACTGAAGTGTTATCAGAAAAAATTTCAAAAAAAGATGCTGAACTTGTAAAAGTTGCTGCTTTATTACATGACTTAGGACACGGACCATTATCACATGTATTTGAGAAATTAACACCACTTAAGACAAAGCACGAAGAATGAACTACTAAAATCATTTCATGCAAAGATAGTGAAGTTAATAAAGTTTTAAGAAAATATAAAGTAGATGTTAATCAAGTTATTCAAATTATAGAAGGAACTCATAAAAATAAATGAATGATTCAACTTATATCTAGTGATATTGATGTTGATAGGATTGATTATTTATTAAGAGATTCATATTTTGTTGGAACTCACTTCGGAACTATAGATTTAGATATTCTTCTAAAGAGAGTTAAGATTATAGACAATATTTTAGCATTTTCTGAAAACACTTCTACCTTAATTAGAAGTTTTTGATATGGAAGAATTCATATGAATATTGATGTTTATGAGAATAAAAATCTTCTTATTTATGAATGAATTTTAGAATTAATTTTCACAAGATTAAGAGAAATACAACCCAAATTAAAAGAATACGAAAATAAAATTTTATTTTATAAAGATTATGAATGAATGTTAATAGAAAAAGAAATTTCTGTTGATGAATATTTAGCATTAAATGATTACACACTTTTTTGTTTTTTAAATTCTATAAGAAAAATAAAAATTGATGATCTACTTGATTATTTAGCTGAAGCATTTGAATTTGGGAAAGGTTTTGATTATATGTCTTTTGAAGAATTCAATATTAAATATGGTAATAAAACTTTTGAAAATGATAAATACACATTTAAAATAAAACCTATTTCACAAAAAACACTATATTCAAAAAAAGAAGAAAGCAACATATATCAATATGGGAATAACGATAAACTTATAAAATTTAAAGATAGTTCATTATATACATCGATAAAAAATAACACCGAATCAAAAAAAATTGTTTTAATTAATCAAATTTTGTTGTTTAATAATAAAAGTAAAGGAAAATAAAAATGAGTAAAGAACATTTAATAGATACTGCTTATGAAGTTGCACGTAAAAAATTTAAAACTAAACCTTTTACATTTAGAGAATTATTCAAAGCAACTTCTAATTCAACTGATAAATCTGATATGTCAGACTTATATGTTGATTTAATTAGTGACATTAGATTTATTTATATTGGTAAAGAAAAATGAACACTAACAGAAAACTTAAAAAATGATGACTTTCAAAAAATAAGTTCTTCTATGTTTGGGTTAGATAAATATACTATAGAAGATTTAGATGATTATGAAGAAGAAAATCCAATAAACAAAGAAGATAAAGATGAAGATAGCGAAATTATTATTGATGACTCAGTAGATGGTGAATATGATTCAGATATTATTGATGATAGTAATGATGATGACATTACAGATGAGTCAGATAATATAATCAACGATATTGAAGATTTAGATGACGATATCGATGATTTAGATGAATAATAAATTAATTAATGGAGAATAATATGTTTGGAAAAGTAAAAAAATCAAAATCAAGATTAGTAAATGTAAATGAAATGATTCAAAAAGCTATTGAAGGAAAATATGCAATAGCTCATATAAATACTAACAATTTAGAATGAACAACTGCTATCCTAGAAGCTGCACAAGAAACAAATTCACCAGTTATCATTGGTGTTTCTGAAGGTGCTGCTAAATATCAAAATGGATTTAAAAATGTTTTTGATATGGTTAATAATACAATGGAATATTTAAATATAACTGTTCCAGTTGCATTACATTTAGATCATGGTTCATATGAAGGTGCAAAAAAAGCATTAGAAGCTGGATTTTCATCAGTTATGTTTGATGGTTCACATTATGAATTAAACGAAAATTTAGCAAAAACTAAAGAAATAGTTGAATTAGCTAAAAAATATAATGCATCAGTAGAAGCTGAAGTTGGTACTATTGGTGGTGAAGAAGATGGGGTTGTAGGTCAGGGTGAAGTTGCAGATCCTAATGAATGTAAAATGATCGCTGATTTAAATGTATCAATTTTAGCAGCAGGTATTGGTAATATTCATGGTTTATATCCTAAAAATTGAAAAGGATTAGATTTTAAAGTTCTAGCTGAAATTAAAGATACAATCCCATCAACTGGATTAGTATTACATGGTGGAACAGGAATTCCTTCTAATCAAATTAAAAAAGCTATCTCACTAGGTGTTGTTAAAATAAATGTTAATACTGAATGTCAAATAGCATTTGCTCAAGCAACAAGAAAATATATCCAAGATAAAAAAGATCTTGATGAAAAGAAAAAAGGGTTTGACCCTAGAAAACTATTAAAACCAGGTAAAGAAGCAATTAAAGATATGGTAATTGAAAAAATGAAATTATTTGGTTCATTAGGAAAAGCGTAGTTTATAAAAAAATTTCAAAAATTTATTAAAAAAATATATCTCCCATTAGTGGACAACACTAATGGAGGATTTTTTTATGAATAAAATTAATGTTAGATTTTTTAAATATAAATTATG
>CASDUM010000042.1 GCA_949283985.1 uncultured Mycoplasmataceae bacterium
TAAATTTTCCTAAAAAAACATATAATACTTTTATATCTGGAAGAATAACTGAATTTAAAAATTTTGCTATTGATCAACTTATAATTTTAATAAGAAATTTAGGTATTTTAAAAGATGAAGTAAAAGATTTATTAATTTTTGCATTAAATAAATTAAAAAACGACAATGACTCAATGCCTTTAAAGCCAGAGATTAATGATATAAAATATGATGAAATAAATTTTATTGACTTTGGTAATATAAAAATAAATTCAATTGAGAATTCAGAAGTGATGTTTTGATCCAATCATACTATTCCAATAATTGATTATCAAAAGAAATCTGTTTGCACAGGTCCTACGTGATCACATAATATAAGACATTTAGGTGATGTCATAATGACCGCAATAAATGATTTAATTGTTGAAACATTTGGTACAAAAAACAATTTTTTAGGAGCTATGGGCCAAGGTATGATTGAATTTTTAATATTTTTAGTATCTTTCATTGGTTCTCAAAGCAACAAAGATTTCCAAAAATTAATGTTTTTAAATTATATAATTGATGACATTTATGATTCGAATATTTTAAACAACATAATAAAATATTTAGATGACAATAAGGATTTAATTTTTCTACAAACTGGAAAATTAGAAAAACACGGAGTTCAATTAGGTAAGTGTGGTAATTTGTCTGCAGGTATTAAAATTAACAGAGAAAATAATGTGATAAAATTGAACGTTAATAAACCTTTAATTTTATATGAAGGTAGAATGGATAAATTCTTTAAAAATAATAAGGAATACGATTTTAACACAATAAATTGTATAGTTGAATTATCTAGATACAAAGAATTATATTACCTTATTACACAAAATGTAAAAGATGAGTTTGTAAAGAAAATATTAATAAATAATATTTATGATTTTAGTTTTACATCAGAAGAAATATACAATCAATACTTAGAATTTTTAGATAATTCAAAAATGCCATCTCGTTCTTCAAAGAGATTAAAATCTTTTGATATTTTTTTAAAAGATGGTTGAAAAATTCCAAATGATATATCTAAATGAAATTACTTATCTGATTATATTTTCCCTGATATAATAAATTCTAATTTATATTGTCTTGACGAGAATAATCAAAAGCACTATTTTCATAGTCAATTATCTTTTAATCATCAAGAAGAAGTTGTCCGTTTTAAAAATATTGAAAAAGAAGAAAAAGATTTTGAACTTTTAAGATGGGAATAATATATGATAAAAAAATAAAAATATTTATTTATTCAATTTTGTCAATCGCTACAATTGGAGCTTGTTCAGTTGGAGCATATTATTTAGTGTCATTAATTAAACATTTAGAAAACAAAGAAAATTCATCAGAAGAATTTAAAATATTAACTAATGAAGTGGTTAAAAGTAATTTTTCAGAAAACGGAATATGAGAAAATAAAGCATCTTTAACATCATCTGATCTTAGAGAATTTACACATATTAAAAAAGATGCATTTGATAATATAAATATAAATATAGAATCTATTGAAATTCCATCAACATGTACTATGGAAAATGATGATTTTTATTCAATTAAATGAGAAAATGTATCATTAATTACTTTAGAAAATAATAAAGGATCATCATTATTTATAAAAAACAACATTTTATTTCAAAGTCGTTTTTATTTGGGTTCAATTCGTTATGTAGCATTAACAATTTCAGATAGAAATGTTGTAAGTGATTTACTTTTACCAACAATAGATGATTTTGGTAATAAAATCACTTATGCAATATCAGATAATTTTTATAATGAGGAAGTGTTTCAAAATATTAATCAAATTATTTTTGATTCAAAAAAAGCTTTATCTATATTTTATTTTGGTATAAATTCTTTTATGGGTTGTAAAAAATTACCTATTGATTTTAGCCCACATTTTGAAAGCATTTTTTTCATATTTTTTTCTGAAAATTCATTTAAGGATACTAATATTGAATCAACTTATATTTCTATTAGTGATTTTGATTCAATATCATCTAATGAAAAAATTGTAGTTTCAATAGAACCTTTTGCATTTGATTCTCCAAGTCTTAGAGAATTACATTTAACTTCTGATTTGTTTTATATTACTTCAAATGGGTTTTCTCAAACAAGCACGGACAAAAATATAGATATATTAATCGATTCAAAAATAACTAGTTTTAATGGTGATGATTGTTTTAATGGTAAATATCAAAATTTTTCATTGTCAATACTTGCAGAAGAATTAGATATAGAAAAAGGTTATACTCCATTATCTAATATTGATTCAAATATATTTAGTATGAGTCTATCTAATTTAAGTTATAAAGAAATTTTCAAAAATTCTGGATTGACAGATGAACAATATAATAAAATAGAACTTCACAATTAATTGAAAAATACATTTAAACTACAAGTTGTTTCATTAATAAACATTTGTGGTTTTTAATTTACAAAAAAGTATTTATTTTTAATAAAATGGACTAAAATTATAATAGTTTATTAATTGGAGAACTTTTATGAAAAATAACTTTTTTAGAACTTTAGGACACTATATTTCACTTCCTTTTGTAGCATTAGCTTTATCGAGTAATTATAAATCTGCAAATAAAAAAGTTGATAGATATTTAGCAAATGAAGAAGAGTTTTCAAGAGAATTTAGATTTAATAAAGTTTATAAAGCTGTTAAAAAAACTTTATTCATTTATAATGTTGATTTAGAAGTTAGAGGTCTTAGTAATTTAATGAAAAGACCGATGTTTTTAGTTCCCAATCATAAAAGCAATATGGATCCAATTTTGTTAATAAAAATTCTTTATGAATTAAAAGGTTTTCCATATTTTAACTTTGTTGCAAAAAAAGAATTACTAGATGATAAATATGCGAGCGGTTTATCAAAAATGATAGACACTATTTATATAGATAGAACTAATCCAAGAGAAATAATTAAAGTGATTAATTCGGAAATAGAAGCATTAAAAGAAAATTCAGTAATTTGTTTTTTAGAAGGTACAAGAATAAATAAAAAAGATGAATTAGGAGAATTTAAAGGAGCAGGATTAGAACCTGTTTATAAAACGTTTGCTCCAATAGTTCCAGTTGTAATATGTGGTACATATGGAGCTATGATTGAAAATGATAAAAACAAATTTAAATATAAGAAAATAATAGTAGAATTTTTAGAACCTATTAAACAAAATAAATATTTAAATGTAGGTCATGATTATTTAGCGGAACAAATTAAAAATAAAATTAAAGATACATATAAAAAACTTTCTGAAGAAATTGGTTTAGATAAAATAAATGAAATTCAAATAATTGAAAATCAAGAAACAAATAACTCTATCACTATGGAGCCAAAAGACGATAATAAAATTCTAAAACAAGAAAAAAAGATAGAAATAAAAAGACAAACTAATAAAAAAGAAAGCAAACCAAAAATTATAAATGGTATTCAAGAAGGAAAGAAACATATCAAAGTTAGTAGTTCAGAACTAGAAACATATAACTATGATAAAAGAAGAAAACAATGAAAAGAAAATGCTGGATTCAGCAAGGAGCTAGTTATATGCAGTGTATGTAAAAATAAAAAACATACTTCAATTTTAACAAGCGATAATAAACATATTTGTTACTCGGATTTTATTAAAAAACCATTAAATAAAAATAAAGGTAAAAATAATGGAACAAAATAATAAGGAAATTAATAAAAGAGAAAATTTAGAACTAAATATCAAAAACTTTTCTGGACCACTTGATATATTATACAATTTAATCAAAGAAAAAAAATATGATATTTTAAGTTTAGATCTTCTTGACGTTGTTAATCAATATCTTGATTATTTATCTTTACACATTCAATCAATTAAAACTGACGAAATAATTGATGACTTAGTAATGTTAACTTATTTATTAGAATTAAAGTCAAAAAAAATGCTACCTTCTTCTAACAACGATAAAGATATTGATGATGAGATGGAAAAGGATAGATTTATTCAAAGAATACTACTTCAAAGACAATTTAAAGATCTTGTTCCTCAATTAACATCTCGTTTATCTGAAAGAACAAAACATTTTATGCGTAATGATTCTAATGAAGAAATAAACAAAAATATTTATATAGAAGATGCTAATCTTCCAGAATCAATTTCTCCTAAAATTCTACTAAATGCAATGCAAAGAATTTATAAAAGATTAATTGACGAAGAAAACGAAACAATTAAGAAAATAGATATTAAAGAATTATCTATTGATGATGTTACAAAAGAAATTATTTCTTTATTAAAAATACTAAATAAAGATAACAAAGTTTCATTATTTTTATTATTTAACGCAGTTCCAAAAGAAAAAATTAGCAAACAATATATGGCAGTAGCTTTTGTTTCAATATTAGTTCTTGCGCGTCATAGCTATATTTCTTTAAGACAAGATGACTATAAAACTGATGAAGATATTTATATAACTATTTTGGATTTAGAGCAAAATATTGATCTTCATATTATGGAAGAAATAACAAGTGATGAAGGAGAAAAAAATGAATAAAAGAATTTTATTAGATGCTTTAATCTTTACTTCTGGAAAAGAAGGTATTTCTAGAAATGAAGTAATAGAAAAATTAGAAATATCTGAAGAAGAATTTGAAACATTAATTGAAGAAATTAAAAATGATTTAGAACAAAATGAAAATATATCTTATTTTCTTAAAAAATTTGGGTCTAAATATAAGTATGTTACAAAATTAGAAGTTTCAGAGATTTTATTTGACAATAACGAAATTAAAAAAAGAAACCCTTTAAACTCATCATTAATTGAAACACTAGCAATTATTGCATACAATAGCCCTTGTACTAGATCTAAAATACATGAGATTAGAAAAATAGATCCAAGTGCTCAAATAGAAAAATTAATTGAGTTAGGTTTAGTGAAAGAATTAGGAAGATCAGATGCAAGAGGAAACCCTTTCATCTATGACGTAACTGATAATTTTTATGATATCTTTGGACTAGAATCATTAAATGATTTACCAGAAGTAAAAGAGTTTACTCCTGGTGATATTGATGATATAGACTTTTTTGATTCTAATAGAGACGAATAATGTATAATATTATTGACATTACAATTAATACAGCGAATCGTGTCAGGAGGGAAACCTAGCAGCACTAAGTGTGGTATTAATGTGTGATGTCACTTTTTTATCCACATTTTATCATCAAAACTACAATAAAATAACCCTTTTTTAAGGTTATAAATAAAGTTATTATATAGTATAATATTTAATATGAAAAGGAAAACCAAATTTGCTCAATTTAATGGGAATAATAAAACATTTTGGGCTAAATTTTTAAAATGATTATCGTTAGGATTTTTAGTCATAGGAGCAATAGTTTCTATGGTTTTTGGTTCTCTAGAAGTATCTAAAAAAAATGGAAATAGTAATATTTCTGAATTTGGTGATTCTTACAATGTAAGACATACTACTAATTTAAAAATTGATTATAGTGGCGCTAGTTCTGCACCTAATCACAATAATATTTTAATAAATGGTAATGGATATTTAACTGATGATGAAAAGGCCAAGCAAATTGCTGATGTTTATCAAAGATGATTATATGAAAACGATATATATAATACAGGTGTTCAATACTCTGTTGATCAAACAAACGGAATGATAAACATTGAGTCAAATGTTTATAATTTATCAAAAATAGATTGAACATGAGATTATAGCGATGAACTACAATCGCAATACCTTTCAGATGTTTTCTTCAACAATACATCAAACTCTTTTATTGAAGTTATTAAATATAATAAAAGTTATAAAACACCAACAGATGGAACAAATAGCAATCCTCTTTTTACAAATGGTACATATAGTTCAAAATACTATAATGGACAAAAAATTCTAACATCAGCAGGTTTGGATTTAAATTCAGCTTCTAAGTATAATAAATCAGATTATTCTAATTCTTCTAATGAAGATTATACTGATCTTACTGAAGGTGTTGTAGTTAATACAGTTGATTCTCAAAACGTATTATTAAATGATTTTGTTGCATTAAAAGAAGATGTTAATCGTTTAAATCCATCTTCTTCATCAGATGAATCATCTTCTAAAACTATACCAACATATGCATCTGATTATAAATGATATGTTTTTAAAGATTTATCTAAACTTGTAAAGAGATTAAATTATGTTCAAATGGTATGTATTTGAAATGATTTATTGGATGAAACTAGTACAGATAACAATATTGACTTATTTGATAAATTAACAAGTACAAATAGCATTCCAGGAATAATGACATTCCCTAATTTGTCTAAGTATGAAAAAGTTACATACCTTCAAAAAGGGCTTTATGAAACTTTATCATCTGATGAAAAAACATGGGGTGATTCAGTTGCTGAGTTTGTTACTAAAAGAGGAAATATTTTATGAATAAATGATACTAATATTCTTGATTTATATAACCATGTAATTACAGATATTACAGCTGGTGTTCTTGGTAATTATGATGTTACCACATCACAATCTGAAGGTTATTTTTCTACATCAATTGATAATATAATATCGCCATATGTTATTGCTGAAATAACATATGATAACTATACTGAATTTTTTCCACAAGCAAAAATTTTAAATGATAAAAATCCCAATAGTAATCAAGATGCAAGTATTGATATAAATGCGAATAAACTTAGATTTTCATATTCATCAAGTTTATTTAGTAGCATTACAGAATTAAATGAGACAGCTAAAAACAATCTTTGTGTTGATTATATTAAAGAAAATATTTCTATTGCTCCAATGTATATTTCTAGAAAATATACTTCATCAGATTCTAACTATTCAATTATAAATGTAAATAAATCAGAATCTATTCATCAATTAACTAATTTGTCTGTAGCTAACGATATTTGAAAAGATTTAACTTCTGATCTTCAATCATATTCTTATCCGGGTGGAAAAGTATTGGAAAATTCAATCACTGGAATGAGCGCTTACAATTCATTATTCTTAGCATCAGGAATAATATTATTTATGATTGCAATTTTCATTTCTGTATTTTATAGAGTACCTGGAGTCTTTGGTTCAATTGCTATTATTACAAGTACAGTGTTAGCAACATCTCTTAATTTTATAATCGGTTTAACTTTTTCATTTGCAACTACGTTAGCGATTTTTATCGGGATTTTATTAGGGCTTTCATCTGTGGTAATTCTAATGGAAAGAATTAGGAAAAATATGAAAGAAGGAATGTCAGTATTTGACTCCTCTGATAATAGTATAAAAAAATCATTTATGCAAGTAGTAGATACTCACGTTGTGTCAATAATAATTGGTCTTTCACTTTCTTTTCTGGGGAAAGGAGAAACATTAGATTTTGGTTTTCAATTAATACTATCTGCAGGAATTTCATTATTATCAATGTTTTTATTTTTCTATTTGTATATTTTACAATTTACAAAAGAACCTATTTCATGAAAAGAAAACTTATTTTACCATAAACTTGCTATTTCTAAAAATTATGATAATAAATTTATAAGATTCACTTCTAATTTTAGTTGAAAAAATTCATTAATTATTTCATCAATATTCTTAGGTATTTTTATTATAGTAATAGCTTCAGTATTTACCTTAGGTGTTCAAAATTCAATTACATATAATGAAGGTACGAGCTTATATATTTATGAAAGTTTAACTTCATCTCAAGTTAATCAAATTAATAATGGTCTTGGTTTTGGTTGAACTGTAATATCAAGTAATTCATCTTTCACCTTAATTCAATCAACAATTATTGTTGATAATTCAAAAATTGAAAATGTATTATCACAAAATTCAATCTCTAATTTTATTATTGCTAGATCAGCAACTACAATTCCATTGTTTGAAGCTAAATCAAACATGTTAGCTGTTCTTGCATCATCAGGATTTGTGGCAATTTATGTTTTAATTAGACATGGTATATTTGCAATTATTCCAATTTTTGTTTCAACAATATTTGGATTATTATTAGGTATGAGTTTTGAATATATATTCTTCTTGCCAACTAATTCATTTTATACATATATTTCTATTTTTATTTTTGTATTGTTGAATATAATTATAATTTCAATGCTTAATGTTTTAAGAAGTAGATTTAATAAAAAAACTATTTTTAACATTGAAGATATAAAAGAATTTTTCAGCAGAAATCTTAAAAATATGAAGAATTATTTTATAATAATAATGTCTGTTTTATTAATATCTTCATGTATATTAATGTTATTTAGTTCTATGTCATTGTTATTTACATATTTAAGCATGTTGATAGATGGATTATTTGCTATTATAGTAGCTATAGTTACATTTAACCTTACATATTATGGATTTGTAGCATTAAGACAAAAATACTTAGTAAATATATTCCATAATGCAATTGAAAATAGATCAAGTAAATATGATTATATTGATGAAGAATTAGTAAAAGGAATAAACCAATTTTAGGAGACAAGATGAAAATTATTGACATTGAAAATTTAATGAGAACGTTTGATGATTTTCCAAAAAAAGGAATCAAATTTTGAGATATTAGTAAATTAGTTTCTAATCCAAAAGCGATGAAGAAAGTAACCTCTATCTTTGCTAAATTTGCAAAACAAAATAAAGTTGATGTTATTATATCTCCAGATGCAAGAGGGTTTTTATTTGGTATTCCTACATCAATAAAAGCTAATATACCTTTTGTTATGGCTAGAAAACCAGGGAAACTTCCAGGAGAAAAAATATCAGAGAAATACAAATTAGAATATGGGAGTAACGAATTAGAAATTCAAGTTGATTCAATTAAAAAAGGACAAAGAGTAATGATAATTGATGATATCGTTGCTATTGGTGGAACTTCAAAAGTTCTTGAAACATTAGTTGAAAAAGCAGGAGGAACTGTTGTTGCTCAGGCATTCTTATTCAATTTAAAGGATCTTTTTAATATAAATAACTTAAAAGGAAATGTTATAACATTATTCTCAAAATAGCAATAAAAATATCTTACCAATTTGCGGTAAGATATTTTTTATTTTTATTCATATTTATTTATGATTATTTTTGATCCATCATACGAAAAATCAATATTTTTATTTTCTAATAATTCATATGACAGCTTATTATTATATAGTGCTTTAACAAAATGTTTTTTAAATAAATCAAATTTATTTCTTATATCTCTAGCACCTTTAGTTAAATCTATGTTTAATAATATTGAATCATATACATTTTCTTTATTAAAAGATAATGATATTTTTTTATGTTCTTGTTCACTAATGAATTTACTAAAATAAATATCAACTATTTTATAAAGATTTTCTTTATTGTTAATTAAGTTGAAATCAATAATATTATCTCTACCAATTCTACCTAAAATTTCAGGTCTATTTAATTTGTTTGAAAAAAAGTCATCAACTGAATTAATAAAAATATTACTTATTTCTTCACTACTCATATTTCAATCAATTAGGTTTGAACCAATATTTGATGTGAATATTATTATATTGTCTGCAAAAGATATTCTATCTCCTTTATTTGAAGTAACAAATCCTTCATCAAGTATCTGCAGAAAAAGATCAAAAATACTTTTATGTGCTTTTTCTATTTCATCAAATAGAACAATAGCATTAGGATTTTTCTTCATTTTATTTATAAGTGTTCCACCTTCTTCATAACCAACTAACCCATTAGGAGCGCCAATTAACTTACTAATTGATCAATCATCTTTATATTCACTCATGTCAAATCTATTTATTTCTTGATTGTTATAAAGAAATTCACTTAACACCTTACATGTTTCTGTTTTACCAACACCTGTTGGTCCAGCAAAAAAGAATATTCCTGCTGGTCTATTTTTATTTAAACTTGTGTCATAAGAAATCATTATTAATTGCTCTTTAATTTTTTCTAATACATTATCTTGTCCAATTATTTTATCCTTAAAGAATTCATCAAATCTATCTAAGTGGTTAATGCTTAAATCAAGAGAATGTTTTATTTGGTTATTTTTAAAACCAAAATCATATTTGTCTAAAGCAACTCTATTTAACTTACTATATTTATTTAATGTTTCTTCACTAACATTAAAGTCAATTTCATACTCATCTCATTCAAAAGTTAGAACTATTTTTTTACCTTCAATATAATCAAATATTGCTTTCTTTTGCATTACGTCTATTCATTCTTCATCTACAATTGTTGTGGATATAGATTCATTCTCTAGTTCAACTCTCATGTCATAAACATCTGCGTAATTTTCAGATTCAAAGATAGAATAATATCCATATTTTTTATATGAATTAAAAATTTCATCCTCATCATATTCATAGTCTCTATAATCATCACAAACTATTCTGAGTTGTTCATTAACGTCCTCAAGTGACAAATCTTGTTCTCTTATTAATACTAAATAATACATTAATACCCTCTCTATTTATTTTGTTATCAAAATTATTTTACACAAAAAAAATATAAATACACAATTTTTGTATTTATACTTAAAAATTAATTAAAAATACATCAAAAAAACACCCATTTTAATGAGTGTTATTTTATAAAATTAGATTGAATATTTATACTTATACTATAGTTCTTCAATTAATATTCTTTCATTTTCATAGTTTAAAAATCCAATAGCATATAATGGAACATAATATATTTTGTTTTCTTTGTCTAAATAAAAGTTTTTTCCAGAAAATACAATTGATGTTTTTTTGTTATCTTCTTTAATTAATTTTTTAAGACTTTTTGTTTGGAAGTTTGTTCCAAATTTAATTTCAATTGGAACTGTATTTCCTTTTGTAGATTCAATACAAAAATCTATCTCGTAATTATTATTACTTTTGTCTCTAAATGAATAATAATTAATATTAGACACTCCTACTTTTATTACAAGTTCTGATAACGCAAAATTCTCTGCAATTGAACCTCTTATATATTTGTATTGATCAGTTGATGTTAGTATTTCCTTATTTAAATTAAAAGTTGATGATAGAAAACCGCAGTCATTGTAATAAATTTTAAATTCAGAATCAACAACATTCATTTTAATAGGAGGTTCAATACTTTTGATATTGTTTATTTTGTAAATAATTTTTGTACTAAGTAAGCTTTCAATTGCGTTAGCATAGTTAATATATCTAGCAGTTGATTCAATATTTGATAATTTATATTTATTATTTTCTTTTGATAAAAACAATGGAATGTTTTCGTATAATAGTTGCGTTTTAATCTTATCAGAATTATTTTTTATGTATTTTATAATATCTATTTTATAATCATTAATTAATGATTTTTTTATTTCATTTGCATCATAAATATCTTTATTTTTTAAATAAGAATGTAATGATTTAGGCATGCCACCAACAATCATAAATTCATGCAATAAATCATTAAGTTTATCATGAACAATTTTATCAATTGGTGAATTATTTGCAATAGATTTTTTTATATCTTCTATTAAATATTCATAATTAGATGCCATCAAGAATTCTTCGAAATTCATAGGGAACAATTCAATTCTGCTTATTTTACCAACTGGAAAAGATGATGTATCATTTAACATATTTCCTAAATAACTACCAAGACATATAATTTTATATCCCATGTTATATTCTTCAAACATTTTAAGAGATGTTTTCAATTCTCCAACCTCTTGTATTTCATCAAATATAATTAATCATGTATTATCAATATTTTTGTTTGATATTAATTTAATTGTTTGAATAATTTCTTTTGGATTGCTTTTATCCTTTAAATTTCTATAATATTCATCTTTATCTAAAAAATTAATATATATGTATTTATCATTAAACTTGGTTTCAGCTAATTTCTTAACAGAATAAGTTTTTCCTATTTGTCTTGCACCAATTATAAATAATGGACATGATGTATCTTTTTCAGATCATTCTTCTAATTTTTTGTCAATTAATCTTATCATAATACACTTATTATATATCAAAATTACTAAATTGTTAAAATTATACAATTTAGTTTTATAAAAATGTTATTTTTTAACAAAATAGTAATACTAATTTGTTTATTTTTAACAAAATAGTAAAAATATGTTAATCGAGACAATTTTTCGAGACTTATTTTATTTATCTATTTTGTTATATTACAAATTTGCTTAAAATATTTAATTATTTTTGGAGATATTTAAATATTTGTATAATCATCTATTGTGGTTAAATATATATAAGTAGGATTGTTATGTTTTTTCAAAATACAGATATATTTATTAAATTATTTTCAGAAAATTTACCATACATGATTTTACTTATAATTTCTATAATCGGGGCAATTTCACTATTTTATTTCATAACTCAATTATCTGCTAATCAGATTGCAAAAATTAATTATAAAAATATTCCATTTGTGAAAATACTATATTTTGTATTTGGTGGACTTTTAGCCGGTGTCATATATGGATTATTTGATGTTTCATTAAAAATATTTATTGATTCAGATCTTTATTATCTGAGTGCTGATAATATAATAATCTTTGAATTGGTTATCATTATAGCATTTAGTTTGATGTCTTCATTTTTTACTTCGGTACTATCAATTTTTACATTGTTAGGAATATCAGCTTACAATTTAATTAATAATACATGATGACATAACTTGAATAGTCATTATGAAAACAATATTAATATATTGATTTTCTTAATTACATCTTATTTAGTTACTTTTATATCATTGGTTATTTATAGAACATATTTAACAATTACAAAAAGAAAAAAAGATAAAAAAAATAATATCTTGTTCTCAATAATTATTCTTTCAATAATATTTGTAATTTATCTAATTTCATTTAATGTTGTATTAGTGGATGCTATTTATTCATTTATTTTTAATTATTTAATGGCAATACTAACATTTGTCTTTTTAATGGTTATTTTTAAGAATATTGAAAAAGTGATTGTTGATACTTTCTTTTTAAAAAGATCAATTGTATATGATGATGATATTTTTGTTAGAGAAGAATTCGCAAGTAATATCTTCTTAAAATTTATCAAGAGTAACAAAATATCATATGGATTACTTTTTAAAATAATTTTTAATGGAACAGACATTGTTGGTAAAAAATTAGGAGCTTCTAAAAAAACAAATTTAGAATCCGAAATTACAAACAATTTTTTTAATATAATAAAAGTTAACAAACTGTTTTTAAAAAATGGTTATAATGAAAGATTATTTTTTATACCAATTGATATAGAATTTAATGATAATAAAAAAACTATTTTTAAAAACAAGCTATTTCATGAATTAGAAAACACAATAAAAAAGGTTTCGAAAAAATATACTATAAATGATAAGAATTTCGATATTTCAATAAATATTGTAGGGACATTATATGGTATTCATTCATGTGAATTAGATTCTTTAAATAAAAATATCGAAAAAATAAATTTAGATAATTTTTTATCAAATAGTAAAAAGAATATTTTTCTATATTATGGAATCAATGAAGTTGAAAAAGACGAATGAAAAAACTATCAAAAATTAAAGAGAGAAAATAGAAGTCAATTAATTAACACAAAAATTATTAAGATCGACAACGAAGAATATATCTCTCCTGTTTATGATAGTTTTGATGAGTGAGAAATTAGAAATATTAACTACTTATTTTTAGAAAAAAATTATGACAATTTAATAAAAGATGATGGTTCAAAGATCCTTTTAAAGTTAACTTCGCAAAACATTTCTTCAATAAAAAGTGCTGAAAATTTAGTAAAAAAAATAACAGATAATGATTTTAATATTAAACCAATATACTTTTATACTGAAAAAGGTACAAAAATTAATAAAAACATCGTAAATCTGTTCAAGAATAATAATATATTTATTTTATAATAATATAAGAATGAATATAGGAAAGGATTTAATATGAATATAATTTTGATAATACTATCGACACTAACATTAATTATATCTGCATTAATCGTTTTCATCGTTATATTCAATTCTAGAAAATATAAATTATCAAAAGGAAGCAAAAGTTTTAAAAATATAAAATGATTTAACAGGAAACAAATTAATAATTATCAAATTGAATTAAAGATTTTTGCAAATTCTTTGGTGAATGCACTATCAATAATGGGTAGCGAAAAAATTGGTGCTTTAATTGTTGTTTCACAAAAAGATGATTTAAAGAGTTTTGAAAAAAATGGATATCAAATTCAAGGTATATTTTCTCCCGAATTTGCTATGTCAATTTTCTCAAATAAAAAATCTGCTCTACATGATGGTGCAATGATTGTAGATCAAAACTTTAATATTGCATCAGTTTCAACTTATTTACCAATGACAAGAAACATTATTGATGTAAAATATGGCGCAAGACATAGAGCAGCAATTGGTATGAGTGAAGCAAGCGATGCTATTGTTTTTGTTGTTAGTGAAACAACTGGATTAATTAGTTATGCAAAAAATGGAGTTCTAAAAACTTTAGCTAGAGATAATGAATTAATTAAAAAAACAATATTCTCTTTACTTGGTGCTAATGATATAAAACAGGAGGATTAATATGAATTTAAAAAATGCTAATATTAACATCCTTTCAAAATCATTAATGGATGCATATGCATCAAAAAATGAAAAACAAATTAAGAAAATAGTTTCATCTAAGCCAATTAACTCAATTATTGAGGCATTAGAAACATTTGATGATATTGAAGTTATCAAATTTGTTTTATTCGCATCAAGAAATATAAAAATTGGACAATTGTTCCATTTTTTATCTTTTGATAATAAAGTAAAAATTTTAGAAACTGCAACAAATAAATTAATAACAGAAATATTTAATGATATGGAAGTTGATGATATATATGAATTCATAATGGATATATCATCAGATTTATTTAAAAAAATAATTTTAATAATAGACCCTGAAATTAGAAAACAACTTTTATTAATTTCAAAATATGAAGAAGGTGAAGCTGGTAGCATTATGAATACTTCATATTTTAAATGTTATGATGATTGAACAATATCAAAAGCAATTGATGAAATATCTAAATCAATAGATAAAAATGATTTCGATAAATTCATATATGTTATTAATAAAAAAGATCAACTTGTTGGAAAATTAGAAATTTTTGAAATTTTCCTTGAAAAGAAAAGATCAAAAAAAATAAGAGAAATAATGGATGAAGCTGTTGTTAGTATTGATACTGATTGTGAAATTGAAGAAATTATTCAAATTTTCCAAAAATATAATCGTGAATCTATTCCTATTGTAAATAAGGAAGGAATGTTAGTTGGTGTTATTGATGATAACGACGTTTTACCTGTAATTCAAGAAGAAGTTACAGAAGATATATATAAAATGTATGGTATTACAACATTGGAAAATCCATATGCCAGAACATCTGTATTTGACATCTTTAAATCAAGAATTTTATGATTGATTATTTTAATGGTTGTTTCAACAATAACTTCCTTTGCAATAGAGTATCTAACAACATGAAGTAATTCAATTTTATCTGATGCTTTATCCACTGCAATTTTAATTCCAATTATGCCAGTTATATCAGGAACATCTGGGAATGCTGGTTCTCAATCTGCTGCATCAGTTATACGTTCGTTGTCAATTGGCGAAATTACAAAAAGAGATTATAAGCGTGTAATATGAAGAGAAACTCAAGTTGCTTTATTAATGGCATTTTCATTAGCGATATTTAATTTTGTTAGACTGTTAATATATTATGCAATAACAAATCCAATTAAATTATCTACAGCAATAGATAATTGATGTGATATTACAATTATTTCCTTAGCAATATCATTATGTTTATTTATTTCAATATTTTTATCAAAAACTATTGGTGCATTACTTCCTTTATTAGCTATGAAATTAAAAACAGATCCAACTTCAATGGCGTCACCAATGCTAACAACATTAATTGATACTGCTACTACAACAATTCTATTTACAATTGGAACTGGTATAATA
>CASDUM010000043.1 GCA_949283985.1 uncultured Mycoplasmataceae bacterium
ATGGATATTTAGCTAGAAAAAATAATTGGATATCGTCTTTTGGTAAGATATGAGATCCAATTGCTGATAAACTATTAGTAAACTCAATTTTAATTTCTTTTTCAATTATTGGTTATGTTCCATTTTACATAACAATAATTATGATATCTAGAGATATTATAGTTGATGCTTATAGAATGATAGCTACTAGAAACAATATTGATGTTTCGGCTACATCATTAGGAAAATTTAAAACAATTTTTCAAATGATAGGAATAATTTTAATCTTTTTCGTTTTTGGAAATGATTATTCAATTTCAAATATTCCTTCGATAAGCAACCAATGACAATATTATATATTGCAAAATGGAGTACTTTTTATTGCTTTATTTTTCTCAATTATTTCAGGCATCCAATACATAGTTAAATTTTCAAAAAAATAATTTTTTAGATAAATATTTTTACATTTTAAAGAAAAATAGTATAATTATTAACATAAAGGAGAATATATTATGAAAAAAGCATCACATCCACAAATGAATAATGTAGTTTTTGTTTGTTCTTCATGTGGTAACAAAATTGAGCTTCTTTCAACAATAAAAGATTCTACTTTTACAATTGATATTTGTGAAAAATGTCATCCTTTTTATATTGGAAAATCAACTTCACAACAACTTAAAGGTAGATCAGAAAAATTAGCAAATAAATTTAATGCTGGTATTAAAAATATTGAAGAAACAAAAGAAGTTAAAAAAGTTGAACCTAAAAAAGAATCTAATAAAAAAGTTATTTCATCTTTAAATGATTTATAATAAAGAAATTTACACCCAAAAGGTGTAAATTTTATATTAAAATAAATCTTGAAAGGAATTCTTATGAGTTTTGACGAAAAATTATATAGTTCTTTGTTAGAAATGGAAAAAAAATATCACGAGTTAGAATTAGAAATTGAAAAAAATGCAGATGATTTTAGAAAAGTATCTGAAATTAGTAAAACATTAAAAGAAAAACAAAAAGTTATTGAAAGATTTCAAGAATACAAAACTAAAGTAAATATTATTAAAAACTTCAATAACTTAATTGAAGAAAATAAATCAGACAAAGAAATGGTTGAATTAATTAAAATTGAATTTGAAGAAGCAAATTCATCGATAGAACAACTTGAATTAGATTTAAAAATTCTTCTTTTGCCAAAAGATAAAAATGATGACAAAAACGTTATTATTGAAATAAGACCTGGAACAGGTGGAGATGAAGCTTCTATTTTTGTTAATGATTTATTTGAAGCGTATCAAAGATATTTTAATGATAAAAAATGAAAGGTTGAAATTTTAGAGTCTAGTGTAGACACTCATGGATTATCTTTTATATCTTTTTCAGTTAAAGGTGAAAATGTTTACTCTAAATTAAAATTTGAATCTGGCGTTCATCGTGTTCAAAGAGTTCCTTTAACAGAATCAAAAGGAAGAGTTCATACCTCAACAATAACTGTCGCTGTTTTACCTGAAGTTGATGATGTAGAAGTTAATATTAATAAAGCGGATATTAGAGAAGATAAATATCGTGCCTCTGGTGCTGGCGGGCAACATGTAAATAGAACTGAATCAGCAGTAAGATTAACTCATATTCCAACTGGAATAGTTGTTGCTTGCCAAGAAGGCAAATCTCAACATGCAAATAGAGATAAAGCGTATAGAATGCTAGCAGCTAAAATTTATCAAAAAATGTGTGAAGAACAACACAATGAATTAGCCAGTATAAGAAAAAGTCAAGTAGGCACAGGGGAAAGATCTGAAAAAATTAGAACATATAATTATCCTCAAAATAGAGTAACTGATCATAGAATCAATTTAACATTGAATAAATTAGATAATATAATGCAGGGTGATTTTGACGAAATTATTGATTCACTAATTTCTGATGATCAAGTAAAAAAACTTTTAGAACTGAAAATATAATATGACATTTAATGAGTTGATTAATAAACTAATAACTAAATATGGAAAAGAGAATGAAAGTATATTTTATGAGATGCTTTCTTTCTTATCAAGAAGTTATAAAACAAAAAGTGATATTATTTTATCTCTAAGAAAAGAGATTGATTTCCAAGAAAAGGATATTGATAAAATTTGTAATTTATATTTTAAAAAAAAAATTCCAATTGAATACATAACAAATAAAACTTTTTTTATGAACATGGAATTATTCGTTAATAAAAATGTTTTAATACCCAGAAAAGAAACTGAATATTTAGTTTCTCATATTATTGATGAATATAAAAATAGAAAAAATATTGAGGTATTAGATTTATGTTCTGGTTCTGGAGCTATAGGATTATCAATTAAAAAGTATTTACCAGAATCTAATGTAGTATTAGTTGATAAATATAACAAGCCGATAAAAATTTCTAAATTAAATGCCAAGATGCAAAATTTAGATTTAAAGTTTGTAAAAAGTGATTTAAATAAATATTTTTATGATAATAATAAATATGATTTAATAATTTCTAATCCACCATATGTTGATAAAAAATTTAAATTAGATGAGTATGTTAAAAAAGAACCAAAAAAGGCACTACTTGCAAAGGGGAATGGATTAAATTTTATTAAAATAATAATCGATAATTACTATTATTTATTAAAAGAAAATGGTTGTTTATATATTGAATTTGGTTTTGATCAAAAGGAAAAAATTAGGCAATATGTTTCTAATAAATATAAATATAAATTTATAAGTGATCAATTTAACATTGAAAGGTTTATTAAAATAATTAAGGAGTAGTATGGTTACGTATAGTTCTCATGATGTTGACGAAATTATATTTGAACTTATAAATGGTAAAACTATAATAATCCCAACAGATACTCAGTATGGATTGATTTCTTTAGATAAAAATAATTTGTATAAAATAAAAAAAAGAAATAAGAATAAAAAAATTATTAAATTCATAAAAAGCGAAAAATTAGTAGAAACAAATAATGAAGATTTTTATAAACTTTCAAAAAAATTTTGGCCTGGCAAATTAACATTAATAGTTGATGGAGAATCTTATAGAAAACCAAATAACAAGTTAATTCTTGAATTACTTGATAGATTTGAAGTTCTTTCATGCACAAGTGCAAATATTTCTGGGATGACACCAATAACAACTATTGAAGATGCAAAAAAACAATTTAGAAAAAATTTAAATAGTTTAGTTTTTATAAAATCAGATATAAAAGGAGATAATATAGCATCAACAATTTATGATATTGATAATAAAAAAATAATAAGAGAAGGTATAATTTCATTAGGAGAAATAAATGAGCAAATACAATAAAATTTTTATCGCTAGTGATCATGGTGGGTTTGAAACAAAAGGAGCATTAATAAAATATTTTTCTAATAAATATAACGTAATTGATCTTGGTACAAATTCAAACGAATCTGTTGATTATCCTGTATTTGCAAAAAAGCTTTGTAAAGAAGTTTTAAATAACGATAATAGTTTTGGGATTTTAGTTTGCGGGACAGGAATTGGTATGTCAATTGCAGCAAATAAAATTAAAAACATTAGATGTGCTAATGTTACATCATTAGAATTTGCTAAACTTTCTAAAGAACACAATAATGCTAATGTATTATCATTAAGCGGAAGATTTGTTTCAGATGAAGAAAATATTAAAATTGTTGAATCGTTTATAGAATCAGAATTTGAGAAGAGACACCAAAATAGACTAGATATATTAGAGGAGTAATATGATTTCATGTCCAATTTCACAATCAAGTATTTTAGTTGTTACAGTCAAAAATAACAAAATGACAAAATATTTAATGAATGCTTTAGACAATTTAGCTGAATATTGTGACTATACACTTGATATTGAAGACATAGATAAACTTAATTTAGAAGATAGCCAGCATCAAGTTGTAATATTTGATCACATACCTATAAGAAGTATGAGTTATGATATTTTAAAAGTTTCTAATATAGGAAATTTAAAGCCTTTTTATGCTTATGTAAATAAAGATATGACACAAGACGATATTGATTTGGTTTTAAGAAATGGATTTGATTATTTAATTGATGGAAGTTTTCTTAACTCAAGCAATTTTTGTTTAAGAATAGTAAATATTCTAAGAAAACATTTTGAAATAAATTTAAAAAACGATTTAATTTCTTTTGATAATTTTACTATCAATACGATTGATAGAAAAATATGAAAATGTAATGATTTGATAAGATTAACAAATTTAGAATTTAATTTATTAGTGTTATTGATTAAAAATGCAAATAAAATAGTTAGTCAAGAAACAATTTTTAAATATGTTTGAGATACTGACGATGAAGATAGAACAAGAGTTGTTACTCAATATATTCATCGTTTAAAAAACAAAATAGGAAAAGAATACATTAAAAGCGTTTCATCAAAAGGATATATATTTTCTCCGCTTGGCAATAAAAAATGTTGTCATGACTAATATCAACTAATTTAAATCAATTAAATTTAATGTATAGAAAAAGAACAAGTTAATTTTTATCTTGTTCTTTTTTAATTTTATAAACAAATAAATAATAAATAATATATTATATATTTAATTTAAATATTATTTAAGGTAAAAAAATGACTAATATTTTAAACATTTATAAACCTATTGGAATTACTTCGAATGATTTAGTTCAATATGTTAAATTTAAATTAAATTTAAAAAAAGTCGGACATGCAGGCACACTTGATCCAATGGCAACTGGTGTTATGGTAATTGGTATTAATAGCGGAACAAAAAAATTATCAGAATTAATACTAGATGATAAAGAATATATTGCAGAAATATCTTTTGGAAAATCAACTACGACATATGATGTTACTGGAGAAGTTACAAATATTTGTGATTCATTTAATATAAGTAGAAATGAAATAGAAAACTATATTAATGATTTAATTAATAATGGATATGAACAAATCCCTCCTTTGAATTCTGCTATTAAAATTAATGGAAAAAAATTATATGAATATGCAAGAAATAATCAAGAAGTTATTCTAGAAAAAAGAAAAGTTAATATATTATCATATGAAATATTAAAATTTGATGGAAAAATATTAGAAGTAAAACTTAAAGTTTCAAAAGGATTTTATGTTAGAAGTTTTGCAAATGATATAGGACAATATTTTAAATGCAATGCTTATCTATCTTCATTAATTAGAATTACATCTGGTGATTTTAAAATTGAAGATTCAATTGAGATGAATAATATAATGAGTTTATCAAATTCAATTAGTGATATTGCTTTGATAAAGGAAAAAATTAATGTAGAAAATTTAATTATAGGACATTTTGATTTAATACATAAAGGACATACAAAATTATTATCTAAAAAAAATATATCAGTACTAACATTTTTAAATAATCCTTCTAAGTCAATTGATTTTTATAGTTTTGATGAAAGAATTAATAATATTAAAAGTTTTAACCCTGACAATATTTTTTTTCTTGATATTAAAAAAAATAATTATTCAAAAGATGAATTTATTAATATCTTAAAAGAGAAATTTAATATTAACAAAATAATAATCGGTTCAGATTTCAGATTTGGAAAAAATAGACAGGGAGCTCCTGTCGATTTAGAAAAAGAATTTAACGTAGAAATAATTGATAAAAATGATTTAGCTACATCAAAAATTAAGAAAGAAATAGAAGATGGAGATATCAATTTTGTAAATAATCACTTATTTCAAAACATTTTTATTTCAGGTATAGTGTGTCATGGGAGAAAGATTGGTAG
>CASDUM010000044.1 GCA_949283985.1 uncultured Mycoplasmataceae bacterium
TATTTTTTATAAAACAAAAGTTAATTTAAGAGAAGGATCATACATTACAAAAACATTTGTATTTAGAGATATTTATAAGTCAATAACATTCATAAAAAAATATAATGAAAATATATATTTAGTTGAAACATACATCGATGGTTTTTCAGGTGATCTTTATGGTAAGAATGTAAAAGTAGAACTAATAAATTTTATTAGAAGTCCTATCAAAATAAATAATTTAGATGAATTAAAAAGTATCATTGAAAATGACCTAAAAATTTTACAAAAATAATTTATTTTAAAGATATGAAAATAATTAATAAAAAAGATTTAATATATGTTATATTTATTTCAACAACAATTTATTTAATGGACTGAAAATGAATAAAAGCGCATTTATTGATTTAGACGGAACATTACTTACAAGTACTGCTAAAATTAGAAAAGATTCATTGCAATCTTTGTCTAAATTAAAAGAGAAAAATATTGACATAGCAATCTGTACAGGTAGGTGACCAATATCTGCTTTTGTTTATAATGAACAAGTAGAAAATTATTGTAATGTAAAAAACAAATATTTGATTTCAATGAATGGATCTGTTATATACGACTTATATAAAAATCAAATTATAAAATCTTATATTGTAGATGATAAAATTTTGAAAAAATTATTTTCACTACAAAAGAAATATAAAGTTGCAATTTGAGTTTACAATAAAAGAGGCGTTGATAATAAAAACATTTATTGCAACGGTATTCCATTAAAGAAAATCGTTGGTTATTTTAATTATGGAAAATTAATAAAAATTAAATATGATAGTTTTGATTTTCAAAATGACACATATAAAGTTTTATATTTATCATTCAATAAAAGAAAAATACAAAAACTTTACAATTGATTAGTAGATAATCTTTCTGACTATGTTGATATTATTAAAGTATCTAAATTTGCAATAGAAATTGTTTCAAAGGATTCATCAAAAGGAAATGCGATAAAATATATTTCATCACTTTCAAATATTGATTTAAAAAATTCTTATGCATTTGGAGATTCAAATAATGATGTATCAATGTTCAATGTTATAAATAATTGTTTTACAGTTAATTCAGAATCTAAAACACTAAAAAATAAAGCTGTACTATCTTTTTTTGGTAAAAATGCTTTTAGTATGGCTGTTGAAAATGGAATAATTAATCCAATAATAAAACAAACAGCTAATTATGATGATATAGATCAATTGGAATTCGATAATAACTATTTTTACGAAATAAAAATCAATAAAAAGATGGATGAATTCAAAATCAATTATCTTAAAAAAATAAAGAAAATAGGAATAAAAAATTTTAATTTATGCTTCTTAGATGGTTTTTCAATTGATGAAAATAAAAACATTATAAAATCATCTTTTATCGATAGAAAAATATTATATGAAATCCAGAGTTTATTAAAAAATCAAAAATCAAAAATATTTATTAATTATATTCATGGTGAAAATTTTTTACTAAAAAATAAAAAAATAAAAATTAATAAAAAACCTTTACTACGTTCAAAATATATATATTCAATTATCATTAAAAAATATGATAATTCAATTTTAGAAAAAATATCTAAATTTAATCTAAATATTAAAAAAGTTGATTCTCAAGTTGTAATAACTAAATAAAGTTTTTGGGGAGGGAAAAATTGAAACAAAAACTATTGGAAATTAAAAATATAAAAAAAGTTTATAATGATGGTTATGAAGCTATAAAAAAATTTAATCTAGATATTGATAAAGGTGAATTTGTTACCCTTTTAGGTCCTTCTGGTTGTGGTAAGACAACAATGTTAAAAATGATAGGTGGTTTTGAATCACCTACTTCAGGAAAAATTTTAGTTAATAAAATTGATATTAAAGATTTAAAAGTTCAAAGAAGACCAACTGCCACAGTTTTTCAGGACTATGCTCTTTTTCCTAATATGACAGTCAGAGAAAACATTGAGTATGGACTAAAGATAATGAGAGTCCCTTTAGAAAATGTTGAAAAAGATATAGAAAAAGACATAAACAAAAAAATAAAAGATGCTGAAAAAAAATCAAATTCAAATTTAAAGACAGTAGATAAAAAACAAAAAAATATAATAAAGGAAATTGATAAATTAAAATCAAAAATTTCTTCTTCTGAAAAGATGTTATTATTATCAGAAATGACTGATGAAGAGTATGAAAAATTGATGGAAAAAGAAATTGAATTATTTGAGGAAAAATTCAATAGTAATTTTTATTCATCAATTCCTTTTTCAATTAAGGTAAAAGATAAAATAAATGATTTATTATTTTTATTCAATATTGAAAAAGAAATGAATGTTAAAATATCTACTAAATCTAAAGATGAAAAAAACAACAACATAAATGAATTTTTATCTTTCAAAAAGTCTTATAGAAATTTACAAAGAATAAACAAAAAAATTGATATTTTAAATTATAAATTTAATGATTTAGATTATTGAATTTCATATTGACAAAATTATCCAATCTTAGAGAGAGAGTGATATGAAAAAAAACTTTTAACAAGAAAAATGAATTCAGAAGAAATGGATCAAGAAATCAAAAGAATTTTATCTCTTGTTAGTTTAGAGGGAAAAGAAAATAAATATCCTAATGAATTATCTGGAGGAATGCAACAAAGAGTTGCCTTAGCTAGAGCTTTAGTTACTAAACCAGATATTCTTTTACTGGATGAGCCTTTAAGTGCCTTAGATGCAAAAGTAAGAAAACAAATGCAGATTGAGTTAAAAAGATTACATAACGAACTTGGTTTAACATTCATTCTTGTAACACACGATCAAGAAGAAGCACTAGTTTTATCAGATAAAATTGTTGTTATGTCACAAGGAGAAATTCAACAAGTAGGTAATCCTATGGAGATTTATGATAAACCTTTAAATAAATGAGTTGCTAAATTCATTGGAAGAGCAAATTTTTTTGATGGAATTGTTCAATCAGGAAACAAGGTTAAAATATTTGATAAAACAATTCCGATGTCCAAAGAATATTCAAAAATTAAACCAGGAACAAAAGTAACAGTGATGATTAGACCTGAAGATTTTGATATAGTTAGTAATAAAAAAAGTTCTTTTCTTACAGTGAAAGCAAAAGAAATGATATACAAAGGTCTTTTATGAGATGTAAAATGTGAAGTTAACAACGTCTTAATTAATTTAGAATCAATTAATAAAGTTAAAATAAATAATGAATTGTTTATTTCATGAGATATAGAAGATATGCATATAATTGAAGGAAATGAGGATGAATAAAAAAATCTTTGTACATATTGATTGAAAAAAAACATCGTTATGATTCCCTTTTTTAATCATCTCACTTCTATTAATTATAATTCCTTTGATTGTTGTAATAGTTAATACATTCGTTCCAGCTGAAGGACTAACAATAGCTGATAATTGAAATATTCTTAATCAAACAATTTGGACTAAAATTGGTAAATCATTTTTTATTTCAATTGTTTCTACAATAATTTGTTTGTTAATATCATATCCTTTTTGTTATTTTCTAATCCAAATACAAAACAAAAAAATAAAACAAATTTTATTTTTTTTATCAACAACTCCGATGTGATTGGGTTCAATGATAATTTTAATAAGTTTAAAGTTATTCTTTGATAAATTGAATGGAGCACTTAACAGTACATATGGTGATATATATACAATTATTGGAATAACATATTTATATATCCCTTTTATGATGATGCCTTTATACAATGTGTTAGAATTACTTCCAAAAAATTTAATTAATGCATCTAAAGATTTAGGAAGAAGTTCATTCTATACTTTTTTTAAAGTTATTGTTCCTTTTTCGAAACCTGGGTTGATATCAGGAATAACAATGGTTCTATTACCATCTACTTCTGTAGTTGCTGTCCCTCAATTCTTAAATAATAGTCCAGATGGTTCGATGATTGGGGATATCATAATGAATCAAGGTATGCAAGCTACAGAAAGTCAAATTGCATTATCTAGAGTTTGTGTTTTGAGCGTTGTTGTTAGTATCTTAATGATGATAGTTTATTCATTAATAGTATTTATTCCAAAAGTATGACCAGTTATTATCAAAAAAATAAAAAGGGTAGGAAATGAATAATAAGTTTTTACTTTGACTAAGAAGAAGTTATATAGGGATTTTATTGTTAGTAATTTATATTCCTTTAGTTTTCACAGTTATATGATCATTTGCAACTGTTAGTAAAAAAGGAAATATTGTACCAAACCCAAATTCTTGAGGATTTGAAAATTATCTGGATTTATTTACAAATGATATTTTTCTAAATAGTTTAATGAACACTTTAATAATTATTTTATTTGTAACACCAATTTCTGTTTTCATAGCTGTTATAACATGTTATGCGATTTGAAATAACACAAAAAAAATTCAAATTATTAATAATTCAATAACAAAAATTAGTATCATAAATCCTGAAATCATTACTGCAATAAGTTTAACATTGCTTTTTGCATCAACATGATTATCAATAGGACTAGATTTAGGATTTTTTACAATTATTCTATCCCATATATCTTTTTGCACTCCTTATGCGATTATTTCAATTTATCCTAGAATGCAAAAATTCAAAAAGTCATTAATTGATGCATCAAAGGACTTAGGATATGGAAGTGTTAAAACATTTTTTAATGTTGTTATTCCATTTTTATTACCGTCAATAATAAGTGCATCTGCTTTAGTTATTGTGATGTCTTTTGATGATTTCATTATCACAAACCTTGTTAGAGGAAGAGTTACAACTATTTCAACTGAAATGTATTTAATGACAAAAGGTATAAAAGCGTGAGCTGTAAGTTTTGCTTCAATATTAATTATCATTTTTATTGTCTATAGCGGTATTAAGTCAATACTTACACTAACGAAAAATAAAAGTTTTAAAGGAGGGAAGTATATTGAAAAATAAAATTTTCTCAAAAAAAAATTTAAAATATTATATCGTTGGTGCTGCATCATTAATGATAGTTATTCCAACAACTTTATTAGTTGTTAGTTTAACTACTAACAAAAGAGATTTTGTACTTGCAAATTTTCAATCTTACATGAGTGAAGATGTACAAGAAGAATTAAATCATAGATATGGATTAGACTATGATTATTTTGAAACTGCAGAAGGTGCAAAAAAATTTTTAACATCAAACACTGCAGATATAGTTTGTACCACTCCATATGAAGCTCAAAAATGATCAAATGAAGGATTAATTGAAAAAATCGACTTATCCAAGTTGGGAGTAACTAACACAACATATATTGATGGGGTAAAAGGAATTTTAGATTATTTTAAAATTGGAAATGATACACTATTTAATTATGGCATTCCTTATTTTGCACAAGATTTAGTTTTTTGCTATAGAGGCGATGAAATCAAAGAATTATCAGGTAATGTGACTTGATCAGATGTTTTAAAAGTGATATCAACTAATGATAGATTTAAACCCAAGAATAACAAACCGAATATTATGATGATTGATGACAAAAGAACGATATATAGCATTCCAAGATCAATTGAGACAAATAAACAATCAATTAATCCAAGTTATAAGTCTTCAGAACAAATGCTTTCTAATACCTATTCGATAATGGCTAATTACTTACTAAAAGTTGGGAAAAATTCCATTAAACTTAATTCAGATTCAAATGCTGTTTTAAATTCAATAGCTGAAAATTCAGTTAATGGAGCCATTATGTTTAGTGGCGATGCTATTTATGCATCTTATGGCGGGGATACTATATCATCAAGCAGTAATGAAGAAAAGCAACAGGAAATTATTAATGATACTCATATTGTAAAACCAACTGACACATTAATGACAGTAGATTTATTTGTTATAAACAAAAAATCACCATCAAATATAAAAGAAAAAATTTATGATGTTTTAAGTCAATTATGTATTAAATTTGATGCTAATAATAATCCAGAATCTTATCTTACATATAGAAATTTTGATTTCGTTAACTATACCCCAACAATTAAATCATTATATGATTATTTACTTGGACCAGGAGACTATTTTAGTAATAATCCTATTGCAAAAAATACAATGAAATTTGATTCAAAAGTCGTTCCAAGTAGATTAGAAGAGTCAATAGACCAATTAACAAAATCGAATATGGATTTTGCTTGACTTAATTTTAAAAGTAAATTTGGAGTTTAATAATGGTTGTATTAGGAATTGAAACAAGTTGTGATGATACATGTATTAGTATTGTTGAAAATGGAAAAGATTTAATTTCCATTAGACGTTCTTCTGAGTTATTATTAAAGCAATATAATGGGATAGTGCCTGAAGTAGCATCAAGATTTCATGAAAAAGAGATCATTAGTGTATTTAAAGAAATAAAAGAAAATTTTGATTTAAACAAAGTTGATTATATAGCATATACTTCTGAACCTGGATTAGTTGGTTCATTACATGTTGGAAAAATTTTTGCAGAATCTCTTTCATTTATCTCAAATAAATCGTTAATACCAGTAAATCATATTACAGGACATATTTTTAGTCCTTTTATTAATAAAGCAAATAAAATTTCTTATCCTTTTTTATCATTGATAGCTTCTGGTGGAACAACAAAGATAGTTCAAGTTAATTCTCCAAACGACATTGTTGATTTAAATATAACTAGCGATGATGCAATAGGTGAAGCATTTGATAAGGTTGGTAGAATCTTAGGATTAGATTATCCTGGTGGAATTTCTATTGACAAAATATTTGATATTTCAAAAGTTGATGATAGTTTATTCCATATAGCTAAACCAGAAGATGATTTTTCATTTTCCGGTGTAAAGACAAAAGTTAGCAATATTGTTAATAACTTGAAACAAAAAAATTAACCGATTGATGTAGTTAAAATAGCATCTTCTTTTCAATATTGAGCAATAAATGTATTAATAGATAAAATTCTATATTATTCAAAAATTAAAAATATAAATACAATAACGATCGGTGGAGGAGTTACAGCAAATTCTTATTTTAGAGAAAAAATTATTGATTTAAAAATTAATGTATTAGAACCTGAAAAATCTTATACAGTTGATAATGCAACAATGATTGCATTTGTTGGATGATTATTAAGAAAGGATAATTAGTTAGATTCAAGATCTAATTAATTATCTTTTTTATTGCTCACAAATATTAATATTTTTGTTAATGTTTTCATAATTTTTTTTCAAAAATATATAAAGTTGCAATAAAAAATACTTTAATATAAGTGAGGGGGGGTAAAAATGAACAATATAAAAAAACTAGAAAAAATATTTTATGATTATAAAAGAAATCTATTCAGATTAGAAAATTTTAATCAATTAAAATCAGTAGATTCTTTTTATAATGAAGAATTTAAGAAAAAACTTAAAGTCAAAGTAGATTTAGTTAATAATTTACTAAAACTTTTACCAAAGGAAGATGAAGATTTTTTAGTAGGTTATTACATCAACAATAAAACACAAGATGACTATTATTTAAGTAAATCAACATTCTATTCAAAATTAAGAAAGCTAGCTGATGATTTTGTAGGGTACTTTGAAATTGATTATCAATAATGTTAAAACCGAAAAAGTTGGCGCATACTTGGTTCAAAGATTAGTATGTCCTTTTGGAGATACTGAATATATAAAAATGTATTCACCAAGTATTTATACAGAAAGAATAGAAGATAAACTTAAAATAGAAATCAAATTAAATGTAATTAGAGGAAGTTTGTTTCCTGAAGGTTTTCTTTACATGGATGTTGAACTTCCTACACAAAAAATTACTAGTGTTGTACTTTCTGAAGATTGAAACTCTGACGAAGACAAAGTACAAATACCAGAGTCAAGACATACACCATATATTTTTAAAGGTACATTTACAATTGATTTAAATGCAGATCAGTATTTTGATCGTGAAATAACTCAAGAAATGGTACCAATGAAACTAACTTTTAGAGAAGAACCTAGTTGATGACCAAGCATTACAGTCAATAGTGAAAAAGTAAAAAATGATTTTAGAAAAGAATTATATGAACAAGAAGTTAATACATCATTTTTATATTGAAACACTATTACTTATGATGGAAATGAACTAAAAATTCCTATGAAAGAAAAATTTCAAAATAATGAACTTGTTTGATCTAATAATTATTCATTAAATATTTCATTAAATGACTTTGATTCATCGATTATTTCTTATTTGCTTAAAGTAAATAATGAAAATCAAGATAATTACTTTTTATATTCAAGAGGCTATAATTTAAAATTTTCGGATATTAGAACCGGAAAAGAAATATTAAGTACAAAAAGTAATTTAAATAAAAAAGTTGAAAAATATTTAACATTCGACACAAACTATGATTTTGATATCGAAGGAAATACATTTATTGAAACAAGTTCATTAAATGGAATTAATATGTTTAATACAGATTCATTTAGTTTGTCAGGATGCATTTTATTGAAACTTAATAACACAAATTTTAGAGTGAAAATTAATAAAAATTTTTATAATAACAATTATCAAAATTTTAATGTGAGATCAAAAATTATTGATGCTGATAATGAAAAGGAGTTCATATTTAATGAAATCTAAAATCAAAAGAATATCTTTAGTTGTAATAATATCTTCACTATTAGCATCAATTGCAGCTGTCTTTTCTGTATTTATTGTAAATACAGAAAGTAAAGTTAAAGTTGAGTCATCAAATGATGAATTATCATTAGACAAATATTTATTAGAGAAAAAGAATATTTTATCATTAATTAAAAATAAAAATAACGATATTGTATTTGATGAACTTGCAATTAAAGCAAATCTAAGAAAAACAATACTTAATGTTATTTCACAGACTTCATATTATAAAATGAATAATTTTAAAATCAATGATATAAATCTTAAAATTAAATATTCGCTGAAATCTGAAAAAGAATTAGTTTTAAATTTATCATACAATTTTGCAAAATTAAACAAAGAATACAAGCCATTTTTTATACTTGAAATTTATTAAAAAAATATTATTTATATGATATCATTATCAATATAAAGAAGGTATAAAAATGAGTAAATATAATTTTAAATTTAAAGATAATGAAAATGAAATTGTGGTTAATGCTACATCGGCAAAAGAAGAATGAAAGAAATCAATTTCTTCCGCAAAAAAGAAAATGATTAAAAATTTCAAAATCGATGGTTATAGACCAGGTTCAAAAGCACATGCTAGCATTGCCTCAGAAAAAATTTCTGATTCAATGGTAATTGAAGAAGCATTAAATATTGAATTAAAAAAGGTAATGACTGAATTAATTTCGACAACTGAATTCAAAGAAAAGATGGATGATATTTATGATGCTCCACCTAAAATCAATGTTAATTCTATTGATGAAAATGGTTTTGAAATAGACATTGCTTATACAAAAAATCCAAAAGCAACTGTTGGTGATTACAACAAGTTAAAACTTTCATTTCCGAAAATTGATGTAAGCGATGAAGAAGTATCTCATTCTATAAATCATTGAAGAGAGAAAAAATCAATTCTTGCACCTAAAAAAGATGAAATTATTGCAAATGGCGACATAGTAATTTTTGATTTTAAAGGTTTTATTGACGATAAAGAAATGGAAAATGGTTCTGGTAAAAATTATGAATTAGAAATCGGTTCAAATCAATTTATTCCAGGATTTGAAGAACAAATGGTCGGTCTTAAAAAAGGTGATGAAAAAACTATTACTGTTAAATTTCCAGAAGATTATCACGCAAAAGATATTGCAAATAAAGAAGCAAAATTTGAATTAAAGATTCATGATATCAAAAGCAAAGTTATGCCTGAATTGGATGATGAATTTGTAAAAGAATTCAATATTAAAGGTGTAAATACAGTTGATGAATTTAAAAAATACGAAAAAGAACAATTATTTCAAAAGAAAAAATTAGATATTACTGCTGAAGCAAAACCACAAATCTTTAAAGCTTTAGCTAAAATCACAAAATTGAGTTTTCCTGACGAAGTTGGAATAGAAAATGAAATCAGAAACATGAAACAAGAATATGAACTTATGCTAGGTCAATCAGGAATCAAACTAAATGACTTTTTAAAAATGACAGGTAAATCAGAAAAAGACTTTGATAATGAATTAAAAACGATTGCTGAAGAAAATGTTTTATCAAAATACGCTCTTTATGAAATTTCTGAAAAAGAGAATATTGATGTTGAAGAAAAAGATATAAATGATCTTTTCAAAAATGTTGCAAAATATCAAGGCATTTCTGAAGAAGAAGTTAAAAAAATAGCAGAAAATAATATTGATAGAATAAAAGCGTCAATTATTATTGATAAAACAATTGAATGATTAATTAATAAATACACTAAATAAAAAATTATATATTAGTAAA
>CASDUM010000045.1 GCA_949283985.1 uncultured Mycoplasmataceae bacterium
AAAAAATAGAAAACCCCTTAATATGTTTTAAGCAATTTTCTATTTTAATGTTCTATTTATTATTTGTTGTTTTCTCTATATTATTTAAGTCGTTTATAATTTTATTTATAGATTCTTGACTTCCATCATACACTCAATTATTATCAAAATAAGTCATGTGCTCTTTTATTTGAGAGCATCCAATCGATATAGCATTAAATCTTACTTTATTATTTCTTAATTTGTTTATTTTTGACAATAAATCACTATTTATTTGATTAATAATAAAATCTGAAATAATTAAAACATCAGAATTTTTATAATTATTTTCTAAACACTTTTTACAAGCTTCATTTAATGCTAGTTCTACATCAGTTCCGCCAGAAAAGCTCATGGTCAAAAAATCATAAAATTTATTGAAATTGCTATTAACGTCTGATGCATCAAATTCTACTATTCATGTCGAAAAATTAATAATATAGCATTTTTTCACAAAAATATATTGTTTTTATGTTTAAATTTCATAAAAAATATTAATTTTGCTAATTAAATAAATTACAAAAAATGTTTATAAAATTTTGTTTTTTTTAAAAAATATGTTATTTATATTTTGAATAGAGGTAAAAATGAGTAAGAATTTATTAATCATAGAGTCACCAAATAAAATTAAGACTCTTTCAAAATATCTTGGTAATGATTTTGATATCATCGCAACAGTTGGACATATTAGAGATTTATCAAAATTTGGACTTGGTTTCGATATTGAAACTTTTGAACCAAAATGAGTTATATCTGACACTACAAAAAAAGAAATAATTAAATTTATAAATGAAAAAGCAAAAACTGCTAATAAAATATACATTGCTACCGACCCCGATAGAGAGGGAGAGGCAATTGCATGACATGTATATGAAATAATTGAAAATGATCAAAAACCTAAATGTAAGAGAATTACATTTAACGAAATTACGAAAAATGCAATTTTAGAATCATTTAATCATGAAAGAGATATAAACATTGATTGAGTAAAATCTCAATTTACAAGAAGAATAATTGATAGATTAATTGGATTTAAGTTATCTCAATTAATGCAATCAAAATTAAAAGCAGAATCTGCTGGTAGAGTACAATCAGTTGCACTTAAATTTATAAAAGAGAGAGAAGAAGAAATAAAAAATTTCACTCCTATTAAGTGATACACTATTGATTCAACGATATTAAAAAATGTTTCACTTAATTTAAAAGAATTAAATCAAAAATTTAAATTTAATGAACAAAAAGATGTAGGTGGTAGTAATTTCAAATTTTCTAGTGAAAATGAAGCTAAACAAGTTTATGATTCACTTTCAAAAAAGTTTAAACTAATAAAAATTAGCGATGCTAAAGAAGTTAAAACATCTCCTAAAAAACCTTATAAGACATCGACACTTCAACAAGATGCTATTAATAAATTAAATTTTAGCGCAAAACAAACTACTTCTATTGCGCAAAAATTATATGAAGGTATTGATATTGATGGAACATTTACAGCATTAATTAGTTATCCAAGAACTGATAGTACTAGACTTTCTGATACATTTATTAAGTCGACTACTGAATTTATTAATGAGCAATATGGTAAAAGTTATCTAGGTAATTACAAAAATGAAAAACAATCTGAAAACGCTCAAGATGCTCATGAAGCAATAAGACCTGTCGATCCATTTGTTACACCTGATTCATTAAAGGGTAAAATACCTAAAAAAGAGCTTGATTTATATAGATTAATTTGATCTAGAGCTATCTCATCAATGATGGCTGATGCTAAATTTGAAAGAACTACTTTTACTTTTGAAAATCAAAAAAATATATTTGAAACAAGTTCAAAAATTTGTAAATTTGATGGTTACCAAAAAGTAATGAAAAGTGATGATGATGAAGAATCAATAATTAATTCAAATCTGGTTATTGGTGAAAATTATGATTCTGATAATATGGAAATTAAATATCATGAATCATCACCGCCCGCAAGATTCACTCAAGCTTCATTAATATCAACATTAGAAAAAGCTGGTGTTGGTAGACCCTCTACATATAACTCTATGGTTAATATTGTTTTAGATAGAAATTATGCTACTTTAGAAAAAAAATCATATCATGTTACAAAAACTGGTGACATAGTTATTGAGCAATTAGATAAATTCTTTCCTGAAGAAATTAATAAAGATTTTACAAAAAAAATGGAAGAACACTTAGATAACATTGCTTCAGGAACAGAAGAATGAACATCATGACTAAAAGAATTTTCTCCTAAATTCCAAGAAAGAGTTTTTATAGCTAGACAAGAGATGGAAAAAGTAGAAGATGAAAAAGTCGGAAGAAAATGCCCAAAATGTGAAAATGAATTAGTTTACAAAATTTCAAAAAAATATAAAAATAAGTTCATTGGATGTTCATCCTATCCTAATTGTGATTATATAGAATCACTTAAAATACCAAGCGAATCAAAAGAACTTAACATTCCTTGCCCTCTATGTTCTAAAAACATAATTATTAGAAAAAATAAAAAAGGTTCTGAATTCATAGCGTGTACAGGTTTTCCTAAATGTAGATATTTATTAGACATGAAAAAATTTAATGAACATCAAGAGAAAAACCCTAATGATCCTTTACCAATAATAAAAAAATAAGTTTGAATTAACCAAACTTATTTTTCTTTTTGTAATCAATAATAATACATTTAAAATAATCTCTATAATAATAATTTATTCAATATAGAAATGCCATTACTATCAACACAACTATAATTGTTCCGTCAACTATAAAAGTACTTTTTTCTAATTGTTCTAGCGTTGAAACTTTTAATGCTGT
>CASDUM010000046.1 GCA_949283985.1 uncultured Mycoplasmataceae bacterium
AATATACTGATTTTTAAATCTTAATAATGTATAATTTTATTTAGGTGTTTAAAAATGAAAGAAAAAAATCAGACTAATACAAATTATAAGAACAAAAAGCTAAAAGTGTTTGAAACTTTTAGTGGTATTGGTGCCCAACATAAAGCGCTTCAATTCATTAAAGATTATTATGGATATGATTATGAAATTGTAGCAACAAGTGAATGAGATATTGATGCTATCATTTCATATGCATGTATACATTATCCAAATTTTAAAAAAGAAATAAAGTTGCCTAAAGAAAGTGAAATAGATAGTTATTTATCTAATTTTGTTCATTCTTTTTCTGGAAAAACTCCAGCACCAATAAAAAAATTATTATCATTACCAATTGAAAAAAAACAAACATATTATCAAGCTCATAAGATTACTAAAAATATTGGAAGTATATTAGATATTACAGGTAAAGATTTAATCAAAAAAACTGATGGAGTTGATTTAATAACCTATTCTTTTCCATGTCAAGACTTAAGTGTTGCTGGAAGCTTTCATGGATTTAATCAAGGAATGAAAAAAGGTTCAAATACAAGATCGAGTTTATTGTGAGAAATTGGAAGAATATTAACAGAATTAAAAAAAGAAAATAAACTACCTAAATTTTTATTATTAGAAAATGTTGTTAATATGGTTAGTTCTAGACATAAAGCTGATTATATTAATTGAAAGAAAACTTTATATAAATTAGGATACAAAACTAAAACATATAAGCTTAATGCAAGGGACTATAATATTTGCCAAAATAGAAATAGAGTATATGCGATTTCTATTCTCTCTAAAGATATAAAAGTTGATAAAGAATATGAAATAAAAGATGCTATAGAAGAATTGAATCATGTATACAATTTTGATAAAAATTTAAAAAAAATAACTTTAGACAAAGTTATTAAAGAAAATTACTCAATTGGTAAGTATTTAAAAGAAGCAGAATGATCTCGTCCAAATAAAACGCCATCTAGAAAAAAGATGTTTGATCTTAATAGAAAACTTAATGAATATGAAAATGAAAGATTTGATTATTCGAGAACTATAACAACAAAGCAAGATAGACACCCAAATGCAGGAGTTGTAAATTTAAAAAATACAATATTAGAAACAAAAGATAATATTAAAGCTAATTATAGATTTATAACTCCTAGAGAAGCTTTTTTATTAATGGGTTTTAATGAAAAAGAATATGAAAGAGTTACAAAATTAAATGATATTAAAAAAGATAAGTTATATCAACAAGCAGGAAATTCTATTGTAGTAAATGTTTTGATTTCGTTAATGAAAGCTATTCAGGAGTTAAATAATGAATAGTTATTTATTAAAGTTTAAAGAATATTTTGAATATATGTACAATAGAATAAGAAAGGATAAATGGTTCACAAATTTAGGTACATCTATTGAATATTACATTGAAAAATTTAAAAGTAATCAAGACAATTTTATAAATAGAGAAATAATAGATTTAAATAATGAAGAAAATATTTTATTTTTCAAAGATGTATGATTATCAAAAAAACCGAAGAGCAAAGTTCCATATAGACAATTTATGAGTTTATTAGTTTCCTTAAATATCTATGAAAATATAAAATCTAAAAGATGAAAAATAAAAAATTCAAATCTCAGTTTTAATAGAGAATTTTATATAAATCAATGGAGTAGATTTAATAATACTTATACGGAAAGTAAAGGAGACGCTTCAGCTTTAAGGATTATTTATGGTTTTCTTATTTATTCTGTTTTTAGAGTTATTGGAGTAAATGACTTTAAATTACTCTGTGATAATTTAGATGAAAAAATATCAAAAAAATTAATAGAATCATACTTTACTAGAAAAGTAAAAAATAATCATTTATCATATGAAACAACATACTCTAAATTTTATGACAAGTATTTTAGTGACTTGGATGTAAATGAACTAATAAAAATTTTTGATGTTATCAAAAATGGTGTTGATTATATTTATAATGATAATTTTGATGAAGAATTAGAAAACAATTTTCAAAATATAAATAATGAATTAACCCTGATAAATAAAAAAGTTGATCTAATAAATAAAATATGTGAGCAAAATGAATTTCAACTTAAAAAAGAAACTATTAGATCAAAAATAACTAAGATAGTTAGATATAAATTTAGTAATTTTTTAAAAAATGAGAAAAGTCATTTTTATATCGAAAACAAGTTATTTGATAAAATTGATTTAACTGAATCAGCACATATTATATCTGTTCAAGAAATAGTTGATAAAATAATTGATAATAAATATAAAAATAAAGATATTGAAAAAATAATTAAGAATTATACATTTACAAATAATGGTATTCAAATACCTTTTAATTATCACAAACTATATGACATGGGATATATTAATTTCTCTAAAGAATTTAAATCTTTTGAACCAACAGAAAAAGGAAGAGAAAATATAGATTATATATTGCAATGTGGTTTCAATAGAAATAATAAATTCACTGATGAAAAATCAGAGGAAATAAAAAATATAGTTAATAGTTTTTTAAAAGATTAAAAAATAGGAAAAATGTTTATTTTTTAGTAAACATATTACCTATTTTTTTACATCTCTAATAGTTCAACAATTTTATCTATTAATCATCTATTTCTAATCTCCATTTGAGATTCATTTCATTCTTTGTAGTTAGTAATAACTTCATTTAATTTAAGAGAAGATTTATTTTTATATATTTCAAACTTTTCTTCAAAAGGTAAATTTGAAACTTCAGAATTCGTTGTACCCATCAAAAGAGTTAGATTATATAATTTGTGTTTTATGCTTTTCAATTCATTGCTCAGCTTTTATTTCATTTTGATCATTTATTTCCATAGCATTTTTATAATATCAAGAATCCTTCTTAACTTCTTGAGGAAGGATATGTTCTACACTAAAACTATAAACTAATTTATTATTAAAACACATTTATTATTATTAATAAAAACTATTAATAGATATATTTTTATATATTGAGTTATATTTCTTGCTTTTTTTTATGATTTTCTTTTGCTTTTTTTTATGATTTTCTTTTGATTTTTTTTATGATTTTACTTATAATAAGATTGAGGTTAGATGTGAAAAAGAGACTAATTGAATCCAAAATACAAGAATTATTAAAAATATTTGGAGCTGTTTTAATTTATGGACCTAAATCATCAGGTAAGACATTCATTGGTGATTTATTGTCTAAAAGTCAGTATTATATGCAAGATAACAAAGATAAGAATAATGAGTTAATTGCATTAGGATTAGAATCTAATATATTAGATGGTGAAACTCCAAGACTAATAGATGAATGGCAAATTGTTCCAGAGATATGAGATAAGATAAGATCTAGAATAGATAAATCTCATGGTTCTAATAATTTATATATCCTAACTGGTTCTAGTACTTTATATAATAAAGATAAGATATTTCATAGTGGGGCCGGAAGAATAGCTAGAATAAAGATGAGCACACTATCATATTGTGAATATCATAATGTAGATAAAATATCTTTAAAAAATCTAATTAATAATAAAGATGTTGAACTATCAAAATATAAAGATGAACAAAAATTAGATAGTGTTCTAGAATACATATTATTAGGTGGATGACCAAAAAACATAAATGAACCATCGATTCAATTTTCTAAACAATATGTTAACTCAATAATTAACATGAATAGTGAGTCTTCGCTTAGATTCAAAAGAGAAAATGCTTTTAATATTATTAAATCTCTTTCTAGATTAAACGGAAGTCAAGTGAAAAAGCAAACAATTTTGAATGATATTGACAATTCAATTGATCATGCAACTTTAGATAAATATCTAGAAATCTTTGAAAGTATATATTTAACATTTGATCTTAATCCTTGATCATCCAATATTAGATCTAAATACAAGATGAGAACAACCCCAAAAAAATATTTATGTGATACATCAATTGGATTATCATGCCTTCAAATCAATACAACTAATCAATTATTAAATGACTTAAATACATTGGGATTTTATTTTGAAAATTTAGTTATTAAAGATTTATCTAGTTTTTGTGAAGCCAATGATGCAGAAATATTCTTCTATAGAAATGAGAAAAATTATGAGATAGATTGTATAATTCAAATGCCTAACGGAGAATGAGCAGCTATTGAAATAAAATTGACTAATAACTTAAATGATATGAAACAACATGTAGAAAAATTA
>CASDUM010000047.1 GCA_949283985.1 uncultured Mycoplasmataceae bacterium
ATTATAAAAAAAATATAATAAGATAAAAAAAATTCTACAAAAACTTGAACAAAGTTTATTGAATATCCAGGTAAAGTAAAAAATCAAAAAAATGGACAAATGATTAAGAAAAATAATTTTAATTTAAAATTTCTTAAGCAAATAATACCATAAACAAATGGTATAATTTCTAGATCTAATGAATATCCATTAAAAATAGGAATAAGTTGAGAAATATATTTAAAAAGACAAGAGATCGCAATGAATAAAGATATCAATACAATGTCGTATGTTATGCTATTTTTAAAATATTTCATTCTATCCTCTTGCTTTATTTTCATTATAGAATATTTGGAATAATTTATTTAATTTTTAATTTTACACGCAACATCTATGGATGATAATAAAAAATCAATAGAATTTTCTCTATTGATTTTAAATATGTAATTATTTATTTGGATTGCTGATTCAACATCTATAATTAATGTGTTTTCCATTTGAAAGTTTAATTGATTTTCTTAATGGAATTTTGTTACATTTATAACATTTAACTTCAGTAACATTATGCCCAGCATGAGTTTTTCAAATTTCTCTTCTTCTATGGAAGTTATAATTATCTAGTTCTTTTACGTCAACTACTTTGTGTTCAATTAAAGCTTTTTTTGGTCTTGATTGTTTTTTTGGCTGTTCTTTTTTATTGGTAGTTTTTTTATTTGGTTTAGTTGTATTTGTATTCTTAATTTCAACAACTACCTCATTGTTTTTGATTGTTGAGCTTTTTTTAGATGTATTTTTCTTAGCAGGTTCTTTTTTATTTTGTTGTTTTTCACTAACAATTTTAACTTCTATACTTTTTTGTTCTTCTTTTTTAGGAGCTGTTTTTTTAGAAGAAGTTTTCTTTTTATTAGTTGGCTTTTTAACACTTTGCTTTTTTACAGGTTTTTCTTTTTTAATTTCTTTTATTTCACCTTTGTTTGGAATAGATTCAATACCAGGCAATGAACTTCCTTCTAGGTATGCAAGACTTGCTCCTCCACCTGTAGAAATGTGAGAGAAATTATTTTCATAACCCATTTTAATAGCAGCAGCAGCACTATCTCCACCACCTATTAAAGTAAATACACCTTTTGATTGTAATTTTGATAATTGTTTACAAATTTTATTAGTACCTTTTGCAAATTTAGGAATTTCTGTATATCCTAATGGGCCATTTCAAATTACTGTATTTGCAGTTTTTAATTTTTTAATAAATAGTTTTGTAGTTTTTTTACCAATATCTAAACCAATTAAATTTTGATCAAATTCAGAACCAGTTATAATATTTTTAACTTTAGCATTTTCTGATATTTCTGTTGCATATAATGCATCAATAGGTAATACTAATTTATCTCCTAAATCATTCATTATCTTCTTTGCGACATCTAATGATTCAGTATCTACTAATGACTTACCAACATTTAATCCTCTTGCTTTTTCAAAAGTGAATGCCATTGCACCACCAATTAAAATTAAGTCAGCATTTTTAGCAATTTCATAAATAGTTTTTATTTTGTCAGAAATTTTTGCCCCACCTAAAATTGCCACAAGTGGTTTTCTAGGAGTATCACATGCAGTTGCTAACATTTCTAATTCTTTTTGAATTAAGAATCCTACACAAGAATCATTAATATTTGATGCAATTCCAACATTAGAAGCATGATCTCTATGAGCTGTACCAAATGCATCATTAACATATACATCTGCTAATGAAGCTCAAAACTTACCAAGGTTTTTATCATTTTTAGATTCTAATTTAACTTGATTACCTTTATTATCAACATCATTAAATCTTGTATTTTCTAAAACTATAATACTTCCGGGTTTCATGTTATTAACTGCTTTTTCAACATTTTTGCCAACATTTTCTTCAAGGAAAGAAACTTCAACATTTGGAAGCAATTCAGCTAATCTATTGGCCACAACTTTTAATGATTTATTTGGATTTTTCTTATCTTCATTTGTTTTAATTCTTCCTAAGTGTGATAATACAATTATTTTAGAATTTTTATCTATTAAATATTTTAATGTGTCAAGAGCTGCAACAATTCTTTTATCATTAGTTATTTTTCCATCTTTGATCGGAACATTTAAATCTAATCTTACAATTACTTTTTTATTTTCAAAATTGATATCAGCTAATGTTTTTTTATCATATCTCATTTTTTTCCTTTTAATAATTAATATTATAATTTTATCATACAAGAATAGCAACTTCTATAAAAGTGTAAAAACATAACTACATTAGACAAATAATTTATAATTATTTTGAATAGTACAGTTATGTTTTTACTTTTAATTTATTAAATTTAATTTTCCTTAGCGTTTTTTACATCATTTTTAAGGATGCTCATGAATTGTTTATAATTATCTTCATTCATATAATATCCTTCTCTACCATCAGAAGGTTCTACATATTCTTCTTGATAATCATATGGCTCTTGATATTGTTGATCGTATGACTGATCATAAGGTTCTTGATATTGTTGGTCATATTGTTGATTATATGGTTGTTGATAATAATAGTTATTATATTGTTGTTGAGGATATTGTTCATAAATAGGTTGTTGAACTTGTTGTTCAGGAATATCATTAGGATATGCATAGGCATTAGGATAGTTATAGATATTATTGACTGCATTTCCTAATTCATTAACTCTTGTGTTTATATTAGCGATTTCATTTGATAATCTTCATATTTCACCATTATCATATTGTATTCCATTTTGCCCTGGATAAAAAGGAGGTTGTTGATAATATGGTGATTTATTATTTATGATTGACATAAGCGCAAGAAACATAGGATCTAAATATTGTTGATTGTATGCAGGTGCATAGTGTGGTTGATCATAAAAATCTTGTTGGTGATGTTGTCGAGGTTGTTGATAGTCATTTTGCTGACTATTAACATTCATATCACTACCTATATTTGAATCTTGTGGATAATAATTATTTTCAAAATCATCGTCAAACAATCTTGTTTTTTCAATTCTTTTAAATTTCATATAACTCCTAATTATATTATTATCTTATACACCTAATAATATTATTATATTATCTTTAAATAATTTTCTATTCATTTTTTGATTTAACCATATCTATATAATGATTTAAATATTTATCTAAAACACCTTTTAATAGATCAATTAAGTCACTCGATACAAAATCTTTGATATATTCTAAAAAGCCTAAGGCTAG
>CASDUM010000048.1 GCA_949283985.1 uncultured Mycoplasmataceae bacterium
CTAAAAATGAAATATTACTATTTGATTATTCAAATATAACTAATATAGAAAAAATTTATGAGTTTGAAATTTCATTAAAGAAGAAAATAAAAATTCTAGACAAAATTATAAATTTATTAATTGAAAAATATATAAATTAAAAAATCAAGTTTACTATAACTTGATTTTTTTAATATCTTCAATTACATCTTTTTCAATTTCTTTTGATTCTTCCATTAATTTTATTAGTTCAGAAATAGATTCATTTAAATCTTTTTGAATTTCTTCATCACTTCTTTTATCTTTTTCTTCTAATTCAATATATCTTCCTGGAGAAAGTAAGAAATCATTATTTTCCAATTCTTCTAATGAAACCGATTTAGCTAAACCTTTAATATTGATACTTTCTCCATTTTGAAATTTATCGAAAATTTCTTTTAATTTATGTAATTCTTCATCTAATATTTCTTTATTCTTTTTAGAACCTTCAATTAAATTACCCATATTTTGGGCATTAATCATTAAAATATCTTTTGTTTTTTTGTTGTTGTCAAAGAATCAAATACAAGCAGGAATGCCTGTTGTAAAAAATAGTTTATCAGGTAAAGATACAATACATGAAATTTTATTATCCTTTATTATTTTTTCTCTAATTTTATCTTCTCCACCTTGTGTAGAAGTTAATGAACCATTAGCTAGAACAACACCGGCTTTTCCATTTGATGACATCTTATACAAAATGTGTTGAATTCAAGCATAATTTCCGTTACTACTTGGAGGTAATCCATAAACTCATCTAGGATCATCATTTAATGATTCGACTCAATATTTTTTTAAATTGAATGGAGGATTTGCCATTATATAATCAAACACTTTCCCTTTATGTTGATCATTTGTAAATGTGTCACCAGAGCGTTCACCTAAAGCGCCTTCATTATTTCCAAATTCATCTAAATTAAATATATTTAATCCATTTAATAATAGATTTAACTTTGCAAGTTTTCAAGTCGTTAATTTATATTCTTGACCATAAACAGTTATGTTATTTACATTACCATGTATTTCATCTAAATGTTGCTTAGCTTGAACTAACATTCCCGCAGTACCACAACATGGGTCATATATTTTTCCTTTTTTAGGTTCAAGAAAAAGTGTAATTAATTTAACTATTGATTTAGGTGTATAAAACTCTCCTCCTTTTTGCCCTCTTTTTAAAAAGAAATTACCTAAGAAATATTCATATATTCTTCCTAAAATATCTTCTCCATGTTCACTTAAATTTTCTGATTGGAATATTTTAACAACTTCACCTAATTTAGTCTTATCTATTTCCTCTTTATTATAAGAAGCTGTAAAAACACCTTTTAACTCTTCGTTCACAATTCCTAATTCAGTTACAGCATCATCAAGAGCAACACCTATTTCACTAGTTCCAACTTTTGATAAGATATAAGACCATTTAGCTTTTTCAGGGACAACAAAAGCATTTCTAGCTCTTAAATCTATATAATCAATATTTTCTTCTTTTCATCCTTCTGAGACCATTTGCTTTACTACATTTTCATTTTTATCATTTATAAATTTTATTGTAAGAACCCCTAAAACAACATGCATATAATCTTCTGCAGAAAGATTACCTCTCAATGTGTCAGCAGCTTCTCATAATTTTGTCTCTAAATCTTTAATTGTAATTTTTTTATCCATAATTAAATATCCTCTTCATCACTAAAATAATCTTTATTCTTTTTTATTGTATTATCTATTTCGTTCATCATCACACCAAGTATTTCCATACATTCTTTTGGTGGATAATTATATTTATTTCCTAATAACCCTTTTATGTTACTATTCACTTTGTTTCTTACAGTAGTGTTATTTCATCATTGTGGAGTATAATCTTTTTTTATTATGTCCATAATATCAAATGTTATAGCTTTTAAAGTTTCAGAGTTGTAATTCATCATTTTAAATCTATCATCAGCTAGTATTGAATAAAATGCTTGAACGGTTTCATCTCCAACTGAATTTAACATTTCTTTACTTTCCGTTATTAATTTTGCCATCTTAATTAACTCAGATAAAAATTCATTTGCATTTTTATCTTTTTCATATTTAGCAACTAAATTTATTAAATCATCAGAAAGTTTTTTTGATTTTAATGGACTAACTTTAGCTAGTTCATTAATTTGATTCTTCATTTCATTTTCTATCGTTTTAATTTTTATTAAAGAAATTTTATTTGTTATTTCTAATTGCTTCATTTCTTTTTCTATTAATGATGAAACATAAGCAAGATCTCTTCTTCCTTCTAATGAAATTGTACTTACTTCAACACCACCAGTTTTAATAACTTCATCCATTTTTAATTTTAATTTATTTAACATCTCTTGGACATCAATAGCTTCTTCAACACTTTGATTTCTAATAAAGCTCTTTAACAATAAATAGAATTGTGCTTCTAATTTATTTTCTTTTGATAATTTCTTAGATTGTGAACATAATTTAAATCATCTTGAAACTTTTGAAACCATTCTGAAAAATTTGTCTTTTTCATCATGGTTCATCATTATTTGAATTCCCTCAATAAGAACATCGTATTTTTTATTATTATCTGATTCGCATCATCTTTTAACGATATCAGTATTAGTAAAAAACATTTTATTTATTTCTAAACACTTATCAATCATAGCTTTAACAACTTCATCTATATCAAAAGATTTAACTTGATTATCTGAATATTGTTTTAAAGCTTCTGATATATGTTTTCATATTCCTATATAGTCAACAACTAGACCATCTTGTTTTATTTTTTCTCCAGATGAATATGTTCTGTTAACTCTTGCTATAGTTTGCATTAAATTATGTCATTTAATAATTTTGAAAATATAAATTGTATCTAAATCAGGCACGTCAAAACCCGTCAGTCACATATCTACTACAATTGCAATTTTTGTTTTTGAATTATCTTTTTTAAAATCTATTGTTATTTCTCTTTTTTCATCATCTGTTGGAATTGCTTTTGTTAATTCTTCTGAATCTTTATTTGATCTAGTAACAATTAATTTTATTTCATCAAAAGCTTCAGGTCTTTGTTTAATCATTTCCTTATATATTTCAAATGCTATATATCTATTGAAAGCAACAAACATCGCTTTTCCGTTTAATGAATTTTTTCTAATATCATAATGGTTTCAAAAATCTGCAACAATGGTTCTTATAACATCTTTATCCATTAATAAATTATATATATTAACTAATTTCTTTTTAATAAATTCATATCTAGATGCATCTACATAATTAGAACCAGTTGGTGTATTTTCTTGTTCATATAATTCATCGATTTCTTGTAATTTAACTTTATCTAAAATTATTTCTATCTGTCTTTTTTCATAATGAATAGGAACTGTTGAACCATCAAGTACAGCTTGATTCATTGTATATTTATCTATGTAATCACCAAAAATATTTGTTGTTCTTCTATCTCCCATTAATGGTGTTCCTGTGAATCCGACAAATATAGCATTAGGAAATGCATATCTTATATATTTTGCATACCCTTCTTTTTCTATAACCTCATGAGTTTTCTTACCTACCTCAAACACTGTTTCAATATTGTTATGTGATCTATGTGCTTCATCAGCAATAATAATCACATTGTCTTTTAATGACAATGGTTCTTCTGATTCTGTAAATTTTTGGATAGTTGTCATATATATTCCAAAATCATCGTCATCAGAAAGAGTTTCTTTTAAGTCAGATCTTGATTCTATATTTTTTGGTTGAGTAAATAAATATGTATTTGATGCTTCGCAAAACCTTTTATACAATTGATCATCTAATTCATTTCTATCTGTAACAAAAACTAATTTGTAATTTTTATCCTTAAAATACGATTTTATTCTTGCGGCTAAAAATAGCATTGTAACAGACTTACCAGAACCTTGTGTATGTCATACAACACCACCCATTCCATTTTTAGCTTTTTCAATTGATAAAATAGCTTTTTCAACCGCATAATATTGGTGGTATGCAGGAACATATTTTATATATGAATTATTTGAATTTGCAAAGAAAATATAATTTTTTATTAAATTCAATATTACATTTTTACTTAATATCCCAACTATATTTTTCTTATAGTTATTAACTGAATTTTCATCATCATATTCTAAATCTTGTTCAATTTCAGAATTAATATTCTCTTTTTTTCATGAATATCAATGATTAAACCCTGAATTAGCCGAACCATATCTAGTAACCACTGAATTTGATACAATTGAAAATATATTTCAATACATTAAATTAACATTGGATTTATTATAATTACAAACTTGTTTGTATGCATCTTCTAATGTTTCATTAGCTTCCGGAGCTTTTAATTCAATAATAGATAATGGAAGACCATTTATGTAGATAATAATATCAGGTCTTATAGTTTTAGAATGTAGAGTTATATTCAATTGTCTAGTATACTCAAATGAATTATTTTCTATATTTTCACAATCAATTAATTTAACTTGTAAAGTTCTATCATCTATTGATTTTATACAAACTGGAATACCATCTTTAAGTCATGTAATTGTTTTGTAATTGCCTTCAATTTCATCAAAATTATTTTTTCTAATTAAATTTAGAGCTTCATTTATGTATTCTAGTCTTATATTTTTATTTATAGAAATCATTTTTTCTTTTAATAATTTGTAATCAATTATATTTGATTCAAAATTATTTTGAAATGAATCATCTTTTTTACTATATCCAATATTATCTAATGTATAAGAAAATCAATTTTCTACAATTTCTTCTTTTATTATTAATGACATAAAAAACTCTAATGTTTTAATTATATATTATTAATCTGGTGTGATGAATATAAAAAAATATTTCTTAAAACATTTAGTTCATTAAGAAATATTCTTTTATTAATAGTATTTTCCTATGCCTTTGTTTTTATTATAATCCTTAGTAAATCCTTCGAATTTTTTTATTAAGTGTTTTTCTGTTATATTAAGTTCAGATTCACTACATTTAAGAATTATAATAGTAAATTCATTACCATACTTATAATCAGCATAAACATCTCCATTGCCTTTAGCATTTAAGTGTTGATTAACTCTTCTTAAAACATGTTTTGGCCGACCAATATAATTCATTCCTTTAGTTCTATTAAAAAATACGTAACATCTGGAAGTGTCTACTGAACTTATACTTACTTAATTTTTCTTTAATGATCCATGCATATCTATAAATGATTTCGGTGTAAATTCTTCTTTCAAATTTAATTTTTGTAATGAATTATTTTTAGCTTTTGATTTCTTCATATTTGTTCAAACAATCATAAAAGCACAAAATAAAATTCCAAAAAGACATATAAATATTATTGTGATAATCATCATCCTCTCATAACAATAATATTATTATCTAATTAAACTGAAAAATATTATGGTAATATATTTATGTAAAGGTAATTTTTACCCATAAGAACACGCGGTTATCGCCGGACTATTGTTTCTAGGCTATAGCATTTATTATTTAAAAAACAAAACATAGCTAATAATTATTATGTTCGCTGTGTTTTTTTTCATTATCATTTCCCAAACTAACGGTAATTAGTTATGCCTTTTTTATTCCTTATATGGTTTGTGTTACTTTTTAATACTTGAAATATAATGAAAACACTATATATAAGATTATTTATCTCATTTGGTTTATGGAAGTTATTAAATGAATTTATTCAACTAAAAAATCATAATTTGACTTTCTCGAAATTTTAAACACGTTTGAAAATAATTTAAAATGTTCGCTAATTTTTTCTTTTATATCTTCAACTTTTTTTAAAATTTTCTTGACTTGCAACACAAAATAAAGATTTTAATTTTAAAGGTAAAATTGAATCAAATAGTCCTTCATAGAATGAGACTTCATCATTTTTAAAACATGTATTTATTAATTTTTTTGTTTTTTCTGGATTTAATTCATAATAGTTTGTATGAGAAGAGAAAAGATTTAGAGTTATAATCATATTGTTCTTTACTGATCATATAAAAGGAGCAATATGATTGGAATATATATTGCAATAATTTCTACATTTTCAATGTGCTTGCTAATTTTTTCAAATAAATTCTTTATAAAAATTTATAGAAACTATTGATTTTTATTTTGTATATCAATTATTTATTTAGTATATATTTCTATTTTTAGAGTTAGTAGAAATTGAATAGATTACTTTGAAATGGTTAAAAATCTTGATTATAATAAAATTTTTGAGCCTTATTATTATTCATATTTAACTAGCAAAATTTTTATGCTTGATTTATGCCCTATAGTTTCAATTATATTACCCATTTCTATTATTGTAGATAAATCAAGAAATACATCAAAAGTTATTTCTTTATTTTCTTTTTTCGGAGGTTTTTTTACAATTTTTTTTGGAATGACTCAAATAAAAGAAATATCAATTCCATTCTGAAAATTCATTTTCATTGGAGATAACAATTATACGATGTTTATGTACCACTATATAATGATGCTCTTATCATTAATTATATTAATAAATTCTAAAAAATTTACTAAATGAAGCTTTGTTGGATCTGTTTTATTTATAACAATTTTTATAATATATGTTTTAATTGTTTCATCTATATTTTCTATAGAAACAAATACAACAGGTTTAAAGGAAGGGGATTGATATTCACCATATGATAAAAGTGTTTATTGGTATTGTGAATATGGAAAATTAGCAGAATTAACAAAATTATCATATATTGGTAATGTTATATTTTGATATTCAATATGAACAATTTGTATTATTCTAGAAATTATTATCAAAAATGTTGCAACAAAATCTAACGAGTTATCAACATATAAATTATGATGAAAAAAATTATGAAGAATTGATTTGTATTTAAATAATTTAAGTAATATAATGTTTTCAAATGACAAAATAATTTATATATAAGGAGAGAATATGAAAAAAAGTAATAAAAAAATTATATGTGCAATTTCACTATTCATTTCAACTGTTTTAATTACATCTTCTACATTGTCGTTTGCTTTGCTTAGAAAAAATGATACTGTTGTAAAAAGAATTGTAAAAATGGGAGAGATAGAGTTTGATGATAATGGTAAAATTATATTTCCAACACTATTCGACGAAGAAAATCCGTCTGGAAATTATGAAAATAAAATTATAAATGTTTCTGATTGTTCTATTCCTGATAATGTTAAAAAATCGAATTTTTATAATAATGAATTACAAAAAATTAATGAAACTGCTAAAAAAAATATTTTTGATTCATTAGATAAAGAAGTATTAAAAAAAGAAATTAAGATTTCCAATGAATATCAAATGTTTTTGTTAAATATTATTCCAAATATAGATATTAAAGAGGGCGAAGAAATAAGTTGTGAGAATTTAGTTAATAAAATATGAGAGCAATCTGAAAAAAATTCTCAAGAAAATATAATTAGTCCAGAACAATGTGTTAAATTAACGTCATTATTTGGTGTAAATTTAAATAAAGTGTACAATAATCAATGGAAGGAAAATGAAGGAACTATTTATAGTTTGGGAGGGCGGAGGTAGACCTGGGATTAATGTTCCACCGGTTTCACCAATAGAAAATGATGGGACATTTTTATCAGAGCGTAATGCGCTTTCTCAAGATTTAGATGTTAGATTTTCATTAAATTTATCGTATAGCATAATAATGCCAACATTAATATCAATTGAAGCATTTGCATCTTTTTTTTCATTTGGGTTAGCGATTGTGCCATTAATTGTTGACATCACATTTTGTGCATTAGAAATAACAAATTTATGGCTTGAATACACTGAAACTAGCGATTTATTTTCAATTGCTTATGAATTGCAAACAAATGAAGGTTTTTTAACTAAAGAGGAATTCTTTAAAAGAAAAAACGAAAATAAAAAATATTTAGATCTTTTTAATAAAAGAATGAAATTAATTTATTCCACAAAAAGAAATATATCAATTAGTTCCAAAATGGTATTTGGTAGCATTTCGTTTTATGCAATGTCAATAAAGAGTATTATATCTGCATTGTATACAATATATAGTTTAAATATTTGAAATGAAATAAAATAACTATGAATATTAAATTCTTTAAAATTATACTTTCAATAGCACCAGTTATTGCTATTTTTGGGATTTCTATATATGGTTCAATAACATCTACAAAACAATTTTCCCAATATAAATCGATAAGAAAATATCAAGATTTATACAATGACATTTCAAAATATTCAAGAACACGAAGTAAAACTAGCAACATATACACTCTTTTTAATAATGATTTAAATATTTTATGAGGAGATATTTTAACTATTAATAGTTACAATAATGGCGTTTCTAAATATAAAAAAATAGCAATATATTAAACAAAAAAGAAGTTGAAACTAAGTTTGATAATGCAATAAATGAAGCGCCCGAATACGCTAATTCTATTTCTTTATTAAAACTTGATTTTTTTGAAAAACTTGATTTTAATACATATGCTTCAATTGAAAATTTTTTTATTTCATCAATTCTTATATTTGGTTCTTTTACATTTTATTCAGCTTTTCCAATTACATATATTTTTAAAAAAAATATCAATTATGCAATCGACCATCCAAAATGAATGTTTGGTATCATTGAGTGCATTAGAAAACTTAAATGAGAGTAATGTTAGAAATAACAGATTCAATATACTTTTAATTTATATTTAAAAAAAATAACATAAAATAATTTTATCTAGGAGGTTTATGTTTACACTTTTAAATGGTCTATTAAACTATGATAAAAAGGGAAAATATGGATATAGTAAAAGACAATCAGACAGTATAGAAAGATTGCTAAATAAAAATAGTAAGATGTTTTACGAATCTAAAAAGGAGATTGTTAAATCTAAAAAAATTTCTACATTATTACTTATTGCATGAATGCCATTATCTATTTTTCTATTTATTTATTTAATGGTTCCAGTTAATGAATATGAATTAATATACGGAAAAGAAGATGACCAATATGTTTATTTAAATATTCTTTCAAAAGGTTTATATAAAATTAATAATCATTTTGACATTACTTCTATTTCTGCAACATTTGCAGCATTATTATTACCTATCATTGGATTTATACTTCTTATAGTAAGTTATATTTATGGTTTAAAACCATTAAATAATGAAAAATTGAGAAGATATATATTTTTTGATAAGTTTAATGAATTACATAATACAAAAACTAATAAGTTAGGTTTCTTATTAAATTCTATAAAAAAAATCATAGGATTAGTTTTAATTGTAGGATATGTATTTTTATTCTATATAGTATTTTATCCTCCTAATTTTCATGAGTGAATTTCTCCATATTTTAATGCTAAAGTTAAAATAGATTATATTGCATCAAGTGTTCCAAATCATTCATTTGAAATATGACACATTTATTTTAAATTACCAATCTCAATATTAATAATTTGCATTTTGTTAATTATTTTTTCAGTAACATATTTTGCTATTTCATTAAATTCATGAAACAAATTAAATGAGAGCTTAGTTGATTCCATGATGCTATCTATTAGAAAAAATAATGGATTAGATAAAATAACTGATATTAGCGATGATGTTAAGGGTTTAATTAAATTAATAATCGAAGATAATCAAAAATCAATCAAATCTCTTATATAATACAATTCATAAACATAATAAAATTTCAATACAAACAAAGGTATAGTATGATAAAAAAAATTAGATATCTTGTAACATGACTATTATTAATTTCTTCAACAATAATAGGTATAGTTTGTATATTTCTTGAAGGGGATATAAAAACTATAGATGTTGGCGCCTTATCTTTATCTATTCCCTTCATTATATGCTTTTCATTGGTTATTATAAATATAATATTCAATGTAGTTTGACATTTTTTTAGTAGAAAGAAAACAAAATCAAATGGCGATATAAAGAAATAAAATATCACCTATCTATTACGTAGCTAGATGATATTTTTAATTATAATTAGTTTTACTTTTTTATTCATTATATGGTTTGTGTCACTTTTTAATACTTGAAATATAATGAAAACACTATATATAA
>CASDUM010000049.1 GCA_949283985.1 uncultured Mycoplasmataceae bacterium
GAAGAGATTTCAAAAAAAATAAATCAAATAGGTTCATATAACATAAATTGTTATATTGGAGTAATTGATAAAAAAGCATTTGAAACCGCAGTTATTAATTTAAATCAATTAAATTGTAAATCAATAACTCCAGTTTTATTTTCAAGAAGTCAAGGGAATATTAAATATGACTATGATAGATTATTAAAAATAATTAATGAATCAAATAAACAATGCGGAAGAATAACTGGTATAGACTTAAAAAATGAAATAAGCTTTAATGATTTACTATCAAAAATTAATGACGATAGTTGAGTTATGGCATATGAAAATGAAGATAATGATTCTAATTATAATATTAAGGAAAATATTAATATAATAATTGGTCCTGAGGGTGGAATAACAAGAGATGAATATGAATTGTTAATTAAAAAAAATGTGGTTTCTATTTCTTTGACTAGCACTATTTTAAAAACTGAAATTGCATCTACATATTTATGTTCAGTAATTATTGAAAAAATAAAAAAAGGAAGAAAACATGAATAAATTAAATAGAGTAATAGATTCATTTTATTTTGTTTCACTTGTTTTACAAATGTTAGGATTCATTATTTCAATATCATTAATTAAAACATTAAATGTTGATTTAATACTTTTATTGTTACCAATTATAATAATGACAATAATATCAATTGTTTCAGTTTGTATATATTTTTTTAATAGGATTAATAATTTATCATTAATTAAAATGCATATATCTGAAAAAACTTATTGATTTGATTTTTATCCAATTGTCATTTACATTATTAATGTTATTTTTAATTCAATATGCATTTTTGTTTTCATAAAGACACAACTTTCATGATTATTAATATTTTCCATAGTATTTTCATTTTTATTATTTGGAATTGGTTTATCATTATTTTTTAAATCAAATATGAATATAAATAAAGAATTAAATGATAGAAGAAATAGAGGAATAAATGACTAAACTAAGCACTTTTGCATTATATACTTTAGGATGTAAAGTTAATCTATATGAATCTAATTTAGTAAAAAATGATTTGATATCTAATGGTTTAATAGAAGTTCCATTTACTGAAAAAGCAGATGTATACATTATAAACACATGTTCAGTTACTTCAACAGCTGATGCAAAATCTAGAAACATAATTAATAGACCAAAAAGAATAAATAAAGATGCAATTGTAATTGTTATGGGATGTTTTTCCCAAACAAACGAAGTTGAGTGTAAAAATTTAGATGTAGATATTATTATTGGAAATAAATATAAAAACAACATTTATTCTTTAATAAATGAGTTTTTAAATCAAAAAAAACAAATAGTTAAAATTGATAATTTATTCCTTGAAAAAGAATTTGAATCATCAAAAGTTGATTCCTTCAGAGATAATACAAGAGCATTTATTAAAATTCAAGATGGGTGTAATTTCATGTGTTCTTATTGTATTATCCCATTTTCTAGAGGAAGACAAAGATCTAAGCGTTTAACTGATATTATTGATGAAACTAAAAAAATAATTGATAATGGTTATAAAGAAATTGTTTTAACGGGAGTTAATACAGCTGGGTTTTTAGATAATGATGGAAACAATTTTTATGATTTACTTCTAGAACTTTCAAAACTTAAAGGTGATTTTAGAATAAGAATTTCATCTGTAGAGCCTTTTCAAATTACTAATGATATAATAGATCTTATAACATCTAATAAAGATAGATTTTGCCAACATTGACATATTTGTCTTCAATCTGGTTCCGATAAGGTATTAGATGCAATGAATAGAAAATATTATACAAATGATTTTTATAATTTAATTTCCACCATTAGAAAAAAATCACCAAAAACTACATTTACAACTGATTATATTGTTGGGTTTCCAGTTGAAGATGAAAATGATCATAATATTTCAAAAGAGTTTCTAAATAAAATAAATTTTTTTGATATGCACATCTTCCCATATTCGATTAGAAAAGGAACAGCAGCTTCAAAATTAGAACAACTTCTACCAGATGTAAAGCAAAAAAGATTCAATGAAATCAAAGAACTTTCTATCAATATTAAATCAAAAATATTAGATTCTTTTATTGGTGATGAATTAGATGTATTATTTGAAACTAATAGTAACTCTAATATTTGAATGGGGCACTCTTCTGAATACATATGTGTTCACGTAAAATCAGATGATAATTTAAAAAACAAATTAAAAAAAATTAAAATTAAAAGAAGAATTGGAGAAGTATTATTTGGTGAGATTATTGGTATTTAACTTATTATTTGCTATAATTTAAAATATTAAATAGTGTTGGTTGAATATGATGAATAATGAAATAAGTATAA
>CASDUM010000050.1 GCA_949283985.1 uncultured Mycoplasmataceae bacterium
CCTGCTTTAAAATGAAAGTGGGGTCAAAATACCCCACTATTAATTTAAAGCTTTTTAGATTAGACCCCTCAATTATTTAAAGGGCCTTTTTTTTAACTTATCTTCCATACTTACACCACCTCAATATTTTTTGAATTGGTTCTTTTATTAAATTTTTTTCATAACCGTTAAAATTGATAAAATAATTTAAAATAATATATAATAAAGTATAACCTATTACACATAAACCAAATTCCCAGAATGTCTGAATTATATAGTATCTAAAAATTATTAATCCTATAATCATCATTAAAATCGGTATAAATGATATTCGTATAATATTTTTCCAAAATGATATAATATCAAATTGTAAAACCTTATAATAATAAATGTTCATTACAAATCCATGTCCAATTATAAAAGCAATACAAGTGCAAGTTGCAGCACCAATAATCCCATATGTTGGAATAGTTAAATAAGTTCCCACAATATTTGCTATTGCAATAATAAAATAGATAATTGCTCTAAATCGATGCTTATTTTTTGCAACAGCTGTAGTCAATGCTATATTTTGAATAAGAGGTATTATTAATGGCCCCATTGTTAGTAATGCAATAACATAAGCTTCTTGATATGTATCACCTGCCCAAAAATGTATAAATACGCGTCCAAATACAACATAACCTGTAAAAGCTAACGCAATAATAAAAAATTGTATTCTTCCAATTCTAATTAAAAGTTCATTATAAACATCTTTACTAGATTCGATTGCTACAAGTCTATTAACTCTAGGTCCAAAAACATTTCCTATCGAATTTGAAAGATTTTGAAACATAGTCGAAAATGTTCCCCCAACATTATAAACAGCCACTGCTGCAGAACCAATCATGGATCCAATTAAAACTTTATCAGTTGACCAATATAGCATATCCACAAGTGAACTAATAAATACATAGATTGAAAATGAAAATATTTCTTTCAATCTATCTAAAGGCAAATTTTTATGTAAAATTCTAATTTTTAATTTTTTGTATGAATAATAAATATATATAAACATTAAAAATATATTATACATTAACCCAACTAGTGCCATTCCTATAGATTTATATCCTAAAAATAAAACAACTAAATTCAAAATGGGTGCTAATAATGTACCAATAATTTCTAATTTTCTTCTGAAAATGTATTTTTCGAAAGATGTACAGGCTGCTGAAAACACACTTGATATAAAAGTAATTGAAGTTGATAGAGTCATTATCAAAATTAATATTCGTAATGTACTTATTTCACTAATTGTCAAACCTTTATTAAACCAAAAAGGTGTACCTATAAATAAAATTAATCCACCAAATAAAACCACTAATGCTAAAATCATAAATATTATAAGAAAAAGTGATAATATACGATTAATATTTTCATAATCATCTTTTGCTCTATAATAAGATATATATCTTATTATAGCTTGTCCCATCCCTAAATTCAAAATTGTTAAATAAGATATAACTGAATTAGCAAGACTATAAATACCATACTCATTTTGGCCAAGAATTCCTAACATAATAGGAGTATATATAATAGGAATAACAAATCCAATTATCATACTAATATAAGATAATATTGCTCCTGTTTTTAATGGGTTAACTTTCATCATGTTACTATCTCCTTTTAAATAACTTTTTCCAAATTGCATAGTAATTTCTTTCAAACAAATAAAATCTATCTTTTATAAGTTTTGTTTGATATCTAAATTTAAAAATATTCAAATATTTCCTTTTATTTTTTTTTAGATATGCCTTCTTAATAATAACATCTGATGTTTTAGGATGTGAATTTTGATACCAAAAATTCACCTTTTGATTATTAAAAAGATAATTAATACATTCATTAATATCTTTATTATAGGTTTTAAGAAATGGGATTGCTTCGAGCATTAATTTATTTACTTGATTAAAATAATGAGTGCATATCTTTTCAGAATTTAAATCGAATAAATTTCCAAAATACTTTTCATAAATTAATGCATTTTTTTCAATTATGAAAAATTTTTCTTTACTAAATCTTCTCGACAATGAATCTTCCGTACTTATATATTCATATAAACAATCATCAATAATAATCGCGTTACTAGCATAAAAAATATAAGTAGCAACAAATGGTTTATCCTCCCATATTCGTCTGTTTTCATCAAAATAAATACTGTTATTAACAAGCAACTTTCTTCGATATAATTTATTTACTGCATAAGGTTCAATAGAAAAAGTTATATTAGAATCTATGTTAAGAATATTAGGTAATATTTTTTCTTTTATATAACTCTTATCTAATAAAAAATTTTTTTTTAATGTATTATAGGTTGTATTAAATTTATCACTATTGTAATAATACTTTATACCAAATATTACTAAATCACTATCATTTTCTTCTTGAACTTTATGCAAAATTTCTAGTGTTTTTAAATCTAATCTATCATCTGAATCTAAAAATAAAATAAATTTTCCTATTGCCTTTTTTATCCCTCTATTTCTTGCAACTGATAATCCTCCATTTTGATAATGGTAGATATAAAACTGATTGTTTTCCAAACAATAAGAACTACATACCTGAAATGTATTATCCTTTGATCCATCATCGATTATAATAACTTCATAATTTTTATATGATTGATTTTTAACACTATCTAATGTATAAATTATTTTTTCACCCCTGTTATAAACAGGAATGATAATAGAAAACTCTACCATAAATTCTATCCTTCTCCTATTTCATAATAATCTTCCTCTAGCTTCTTATATACAATTTTCGTAAAAATAATTTTATTTTATTTTTTATATTCCATACTTTCCCAGTATATCTTATGCGATTCACACATTTTATAAAAAAAATCATTATTTTTTTGTAAGGATTTATTAAATTATTATTCGCAAAAAAATCTAATAAATCATCTGATATTTCCATCAAAAACGGTCCTGACCCTAGATTTGAAGGAATATTTTTTGTTAAATAAGGCTCATTATAAATATTAATATAATAAATATTTGTATTTCTCATCATGGTAAATAAATATAAATTCAAATGAATTAAACTTGTTTTATTCAAAACAATCAAATGTAAATCTATATTTTTAGAAAACATACAGTTTAAAGCAATGGATCCATTTATACATACAATTTGTTGACATGTATTCCATATATATATTTGTTGTTTTAAAGAAAGTGTCTCTGGTGAAAGAATCGTATAATTATTTACTCTAAACATTTTTACTATTTGAGCCTCTCCTACCTCTGTTAATATAGCTTTTCGTAAGTTTAATCTTGAAAAATAAACCTTCTCACATGAGATTTTCTCTTTATCATTTATCTCTATAAGAGCATTTGAAATTAATTTATCTAGCATTTTTTCATACTCATTAGAAAACCATATACACCCTCTCATTGAAAAATGAGGAACTATAACTTTGTTAAATCTTGTAGGTTGAGTAACATGTATTAATTGTTCTTTTTGAATACCTAAAAGATGAAAATATTCCAAATAATTCCCATCTATTTCATCCTCACCAATATAAACTATTTTCATCTGATTAGTAAACTTATTTGAAATTGCTGGAAACCATAAGCGACTATTCAAATCAACTAAAAAATGCCCCCAATGTTTAAAAAACAATCCAAAATATACAATCGTTTCATCAACATATTTTTCTTCATCCCATTGATAAATTCCGCCATGATCTATCCACCCTCCATGATATGAAGAAGATTCAACAAAACAATTATTTTTATCACATACTCCACCTAGCCCCCATCCTGGACCGTTAGATAAAAATTTTCTTGGTAACACAATTCCCATTTCATATGTTTCATATTGTATAGGTTCTTCTTTTTTATACATTTTTTTTTCCATTAAAATATCTCCCTAACTAAATCATGAAAATATTCTTTAAAATATTAATCTTTTGAAAAATAGAAATTTTGCTTTTCATAATAAAAAAAATATTCTTTCTCATCTTACTTTGGATATATCTAATTGTATCAACATTTGTTGTTTCACTTTTTAACCTTAATAAATTATCGATATAATTTTCAAAATAAATTTTTTCCAACTGTGGATATCTCATTTTCACATTTAAATATCTTTCTTCAAGATATTCTAATCGATCTTTGATAATGATATCCTGATTATTTTTATTATTCATAACACTTGTATCTCGCCATAAATAATGGTATAAGGCTTTATTAAATAATACAATTTTATGACTATTCATAACTAAATGATATGTAAAAAACTCATCATCTATTTTATGTCCTTCTTTAAATCTTACACCTTTTATAACATGTGTTTTAAAAAGTTTGTTCCATATTAAACCACATGTCCAATCATCAAGAAATTTTTTTAAAAAATCAATTTCATTATATACACATATTTCACAATGATAATCATTAATAGTAATAAAATCTTGATTCACATTATAAAAAGAGCATACAGATATATCAGCATCATGCTGTTCAAGTGTTTTAACTAATTGCTCAATATAATTGCTTTCAACATAATCATCACTATCTACAAAGGATACATAATCTCCTCTATATTTTTCTAGACCTAGATTTCGCGCACTTGCTGCACCACCATTCTTCTTATGAAAAACTTTAATTCTTTTATCTAGTTCCTGATATCTATATAAAATTTCTAAACTATTGTCTGTTGAATCATCATCTATTGCTAAAATTTCTATATTTCTATATGTTTGATTTATCAAACTTGTCAGACATCGATCTAAATATAATGAAACATTATAAACAGGAACAATAATACTAACTTTCTTTTCCATATTTTACGTAATAAAATTATTATCCTTTCTTTATAATAAATTTTTTTGTTTTGTTTATATAAATTCTTCCCATTATCTAAATTCAAAATTAATCTTTTCTTCTCACGAAGAGACATTTTCGCATTATGAAATATTAAATAAGCCTGATTTTCAATCAATTTTTCCTTTCTTTTTTTTATTTCAATTTTTTTTTGTTTGTCTGATAAAGATGTCAATTGATATAAAAGAAAGAGATTATTAACTAAGTAGTCTATTTTTTCATATCCAACATTATACATTAATGAGTCATTCTGGTCTCTCATATAGTGATATGAACATTGATTAATAGCAGAAAATTTTTGAAAATGAGCATATAGCAAATACTCCAAAATAAATTGTGTATCTTCTCCAATACTTATTTTTTCATTAAAAACAAGATGATTTTTCTTAATAATTTCATTAAGAAAAATTTTATTCCATAACGGCTGTAATAATGTCTGATCATATAATTCTAGAATATCATTTTGAATAAAATATACTCTTGAATCAGTACCAAACATTTTTTCTGTCAACAAACCATTAAAATGTCTATCATCATTAATATATCCAGTAATTGGTAAAATTTGATTATGATATCGGCTCATTTCATAAACAAGTAATTCAATATGACATGTTTCTAACCAATCATCACTATCAACAAACATAATATAAAATCCATGACTATTTTTTATACCAATATTTCTACTTAATGAAACTCCCTTATTTTTTTCATTATGAAAAAGTTTTATATTTGAAAATTTCTGTGACAAAGTTTGACATATTTTAAAACTTTCATCTATTGATGCATCATCTATTACAATAATCTCCAATTGTTTATACGTACTATTTAATATACTCATAAGACAGCGCTTAATCGTTTTTTGAGCATTATACACAGGTACAACAACACTTACTAATTTATTTTCCATAATTATCACCAAACACTTCTTTATATAAATGACCATATAAGGTCTCTTTTCCATCAGGAGTTAAATGTCGTAAATCCATTTTATAAGTTAACTTATGCATAACATTTCTTTTTGTCAAACGCTGATAAAGTTCATCACTATAAGGTTCATTAAGATGTTTATACATTTCAAAAATATCTTCATTATTATTCTCTACTGAGTCAATACAGCTTTTAACATTAGGTATTCTTTTATAAGCTATTAATATCATATAATCAATTAAAACATAATCAGGTATTGCATTATATTTTTTCCACCATTCAAAAAATCCATCACGCATAAAATGAAATAATACATTATCATTTCTTCCTGCCATTGAGAATCCACACCATCGTCCCTTACATGCTTCTCTTTGATATTGAATGGGATCATACATTTTTTGACAATAAAAATCTCTCGTAAAATATTCATTAGGTATATTATCGGTAAAAAATATTGTCGCATCAAGCCAATAACCTCCATATTTACTAAGCAATGTCATGCGTAAAATATCGGACATAGTAGCCATTGTAATTATTTTTTTATTAAATTTATCAATTATATAATCTGGCATATCTACATATTCTAAATAATTTTCCACTGTTAATACATGCAACTCAGCATTAGATGGAATCTTTGTTTTTAGTCTTTCAAAACACATTCTTACTATTTCCGGCATGTTTTCTATACTTTGCCACCAACATAACCATATAGGGAACTTATCCAAAAGAATTTGGTTTGGTGTCAATGTCATAGTTTCATATGGTACAATAAAATCTTTAAAAAAATCATCAACATAATTTTCAATATTTCTAATATAGTTCGGTTTTTTATTAGGAACTTGAATATCATCCCAAAATTTTATTAAAGTTAATTTTATGCCAAAATTGTTAAAATTAGTTTTTACCTGTTTTGATGCATTTATTAAAATTTTAGAAAAAGTATAACATTTATGTACTATTTTAATCATGATAACACCTCATCTAACTTTTTAAAATGATCATTAGATTTTTCTCTATATTTATGTATATCAACAATATAATTTTGATCTAAATTTTGCTTTGAAAACTCATAACTTAACTTAGTTATATCTTTTATATAAACATAATCTCCATCAAAGCCGATATCTTCTAACATATTTTTAGTTTTATTACTATAAATAATAGGGAATACCGGTAAATTTGCACACATTCCTAATATAATTGCATGAAATCTTGTCCCAACTATATAACAAGATTTACCAATCTCATATATAAGTTCTTTCCTATTTTTCCCGTTATAGTTTAATATTTTAATGTTTTTTGGACATTGCTGAGCAATTCTATTTACAACTTCCTCATCACCTTCTGTTTTACAAAATGATGATAAAGTAACATTATAACCATCTATAACATATTGTTGAATTAAAGAAATAATTGTATTTTCATAGTCTTGTGAATATAAAGATAATGTATTATTTCCCTCATCTTTATATTCACAATTAATAATAGAGAAAAATATAGTATTTGTTTTTTTACTTTTTGGTACTTTTTGATTAAATAAAATATCTGGAGCATACCTCGCATTTGAACAATCTTGAAATAATTGAAATGAGTACTTATCTCTAAAACAAATATCTTCTAAATTCATAAATACTTTTTTCATAGCTGTACAATATTCTATACTTTGAAATGGACCAAAATTTGCACCTATAATATACAATTGATAATTTGTTGCCTGATAGTTCCACCAATTGACAATATTAGGCCATGATGGATATTCTATAAAGATAGATCCTCCTATATAAACTAATACATCACATTTATTTTTTATATGTGATTCATATCTCGAATATCCTCCCTGCCATATCTTTTTTAAATATTTAAAAACAACACAATCCCTATCAATGATATGTAAATTTTTCAATTCACGAAAATTAGTTTTATTAGTTTTATCAGATATCATATAAAATACAGTTGTTGGATACCTTTTTACTATAGTTTCAATAAACAAATCATCCCCAAGATTTATCTTGTCATAAGCATATAAAAATATCTTTTTCAAATAATATCACCTCTAATATCTTTTATTCAATATTTATTCTCAATATATTTCTTAATGTAGCAGTCCATTCAATAGATAATTTCATCAAAGCTATCCATATAGATTCCTTAAAATTTGATTCTATTGGCGTAGAATCTTTCATAACATCTCTAAAATAATTTTTTATGATTTGTTTTCCTATTTTCTTCTGTTTATTATCTTTTATTTTTAAAATTTTCTGATAACAATAAACAATATAAAAAATTAAATTCTTTTTATCTATTATTGCGAGTTCTAAATATGATTGTTTTAGAAAGTTATATCTACGAAATTTTGCTTCTAATCCATCAAGTCTGTGGAGTGAAAAATTTTTATTCATAATACTTCCTGTACGTATCAAATAAAAATATAAAGGTATATTTATAAAAGTTATTCTTTTACATTTTGCGAAAACTTGATATGTAAAAAATTCATCTTCATTCAATCTACCAAATTCAAATCTCATTCCTACGAGAATTTCTCGTTTATATAATTTGTTCCAAACAACTTGATTAAATTTTTCTTCTTTAATCAGCATTTGAAGAGATATTATTGTTTCATATGTACTTACATTAATATCAATACAATTAATAGATTCTGTATATTTTTCATGGACTTTTTGATAGGTACATTGTATAAGATCGGAATTAGTTATAATCATATATTCATACAATTTTTCTATAAACTTTATAGAAACAAAATCATCACTATCAATAAAAGATATATATTCTCCTTTAGCTATATCTAAGCCCACATTTCTTGCATCTGATAAGCCGCCATTCAATTTGTGCACCACAATGATCCTCTTATCTTTTTTTCCCCATTCATCGCAAATATACGAAGATTTATCATTTGATCCATCATCTACTAAAATAATTTCAAGATTTTTATAAGTCTGATTAACAATGCTATCAATACATTTATCCAAATATTTTTCTACATTATATATTGGTACTATAATACTGATTAATGGACTATTCATTTTATTTTACCTCTTTATCAAACTTTATATTTTTTATTGATCCCAGTTATATAATTATATATAGTTCTTACTAAATAATATAATGGATATAAATATATAACTCCAATACTCATATATTCAAGTTTTCTTCCAATGTTATTTTTCTTAAAATTTTTAAATTCTTTTTTTAAAGCTATCTTTGCATTCTTTTTTATATCTTTAAATGAACTGAGAGACGCATTTGAAATTAAAACAGCTATATATCGTTTATAAATTATTTGATAAATTTCATAACAATCTTTCGTTTCACTCAGCAAAATTTCTAAAACTTTAATAGGATCTTCGAATTTATTTTTTGACAATTTCGTAGCTGCACTCGATTTTCTTAAAGTATAATGATATTTGCAAAGATCTTCATAAATAGATTTTTCTGATTCCTTAAACAAATAAAAATTAACTAGCAAATCTTCCATATTCTTTATACTATAATTCATATTCTTATTTTCAATAAATTTATCTATTATTTGTTTCTTATAAATTTTATTTACTAAGCTCGGTTCAACAAATTGACCACTTAATAAATCTTTTAATCCCATTTCATTATCTTGCATAATAATTTTACCAGTATTATAATAATAATCACTGTGACCGTCAGGGAAATCCATTACATACCCACAATGAGAAATATCAGCACCATATTTTTTTGCATTACTCATTAATATTTCAAACATATCATTTTCAACAACATCATCACCATCTACAAATCCAATGTACTCCCCCTTTGCTATTTTCATACCAGTTAATCTTGCAAGAGACACACCTGCATTTTTTTTATGTACAGCTATAATTCGATTATCCTTTTTTATATATTCATCAATAATATTTGAAGTATTATCTGTTGATCCATCATCTACAGCAATGATTTCTATATTTTCATATGTTTGATCTAATAATGAATCTAAACATCTTCCTATATATTTTTCCAAATTATAAACAGGTATAATAATACTTAGCAACTCTTTCATTAATCTATATACCCCTTTTTATCTTTTAGTATTTTTCTCATTTCCATTCTTTTCTTCATAGATACATTTTTTCTTAATGTATATTCATTACCAAAACAAGGAGAACTTTCTTTCATTTTTTCTTCTTTAAACAAATATTCTTTTAGTGAACATATTACTCTTGCCGGACTTCCAACAGCCACACTATTATCTGGAATATCTTTAGTAACTGTGCTATTAGCACCTATAATAACATTATTTCCTATATTCACACTTGGCAAAATAACGGATTCAGCACCAATAAAAACATTATTACCTATATTAACTCTACCTATTTTTGTATAACCCAAAAACATCTTTGTACTTGCATCATGAGCTAAAATATGTACCCTTGGTGCCATAGTAACATTATCACCAATAGTTATCAACCAACAATGTGAAGGATCCAAAATAACATCATTTAATCTTTGAAAATTTTTTCCAACTTTCATTCCCATAGATATTAATTTTTCTGTAGTATATTGTCCTCTTAATTTATAAATAATTTCTTTTAATATTTTCATTTTTCCTCCAACAAATTCAATAACATATTTTCTATTTCTTGTACTGTTGTATCTTTTTGAAAACTTGCTGATCTTAAATAAGCTTGTTCTTTATAATATTGTAATTTTTCAGGATGATCTAACATACATTTAATTGCTTTGTATAAATCTGTTTCAGTATTACAAGTAACTATGCCATATTCATTATCTCCCAATAAATCCTTCACTCCCGAAACGTCTGTAGATATTACTGGGGTCCCAACTATCAATGATTCAGTAATTGCAGTTGAGAAACCTTCAGACAAAGATGAGCAAATAAATAAATCACTATTTCGAACATATTTATAAGGATTGATATGATAACCCAGAAAATGAAAGGAATCAGTAATTCCAACTTCATATATATATTTTTTTATTTTTTTCATTTGTTTTCCAGTTCCCAAAATATATGTCTGAATATGATAATCTTGATCTATTAATTTTTTATGAATTCGAGCTAATCTATCAAAGCCCTTAATTGGAATAATTTTTCCAACAGCTATTAATGTTATTCCTTTTCTTTTATTAAAAATTTCATTATTTATTTTTTCATATGATTTATTTATAATAAAATCACTATCAACAACATTATATAAAACTTTAGTTTTATGAACACATCTGCATTGTTCAAGAAAGTGTTTCTTTACATCATCAGATACAAATATACATTGATCAAATTTTTGATAGCTTTTTCTAGCCTCATTTATATTTCTAAAACCAACTGAAAAATCCTTATTATTATGCATTGTACAATGTATCCAACTTACTAATTTAGTTCCATCTGTATTACCTGAAACAATTCTTGCAGTAGGTCCTTCTAAATATGAAACAACAATATCATATTTTTCTTTTATCATTTTTTTATATAAAAATTCTGGTGAAAATAATTTTAATATATGTGAATTACCTCTAAAAATTTTTTTAAAAATATACTTATAATGAATATCTTTTTTTAAAAATTTTTTATTCTCCCCACAATCAAACAATGCCATAACACTTATTTCAAATAACTCACGATTCATATTGTTTACTAAATTAATCAAAACCTTTTCAGCTCCACCTTGTCCTAAAGTTGGAATCATAAATAATATTTTTACCATTGTATTAACTCCTAATATTTAATTTGTGTAATCTCCTATATATAAACTTTGGTAACAATCCTATAATTAATGGTTTTAAAATGAAAACAGAATATTTTAAAGGTAATTTTAAAAGTTTTACCGCTTTATATTTTACATACGCCTCATTTATTCTATATTTATATTTTCTTCTAGAATACGCATCTCGATCATCACGCATTTTATATAATGGTTCAGACAAGTTATAA